>JBEIMN010000236.1:0-5493 GCA_040378705.1 Acidobacteriota bacterium | reverse complement strand
GGGGAAGAAGGTTGAACCGTCAGCCCAGCCTGCTCAGTAATGGGCTCAGTAATGGGCTCAGTAGGGCTCAGTAATGGGCGCAGCAAAATGGCGGCGCCGGCGTCTGACTGGCGAGACTGGACTGCAGATGGGGAGTGGAGCGTTTGTCGCCACTCCCCTTCGTTTTACTGTGAGGCGGCGGCTGATTGCTCCCAATCGCGGATTTTGCCATTACCGGATCACTCGTGATTCTTGATTGGAAAAAGGGAAAATGGGGGCGGTGTTGATCGGTACTCTTCCCGAGCGAATGAGTGATTGGGTCTGCTATGCTACAATCGGCGTCGAAGATTGAGTGGTGAGTCTCCTCTTGTGTTTATGAGCAAGTGGTGGGCAGGGATGAGCCAGACGGCTGGTTTGGTGAAGCGGTCGAGGCTGACTCGATTCTTGGATCTGTTATTAATTGTATCGAGGATTTGAAGATGAAATTTCCGCGAGCCAGTGGAGTCCTCCTGCATCCGACTTCATTGCCAGGCCGTTTCGGGGTTGGCGATTTGGGACCGGCGGCATGGCGGTTTGTCGATCTGCTTGAGACGATGGGGCAGAGTCTCTGGCAGGTTCTTCCGCTTGGCCCGACTGGTTACGGTGACTCGCCGTACCAGTGCTTCTCGGCCTTTGCCGGAAATCCGCTCCTGATCAGCCTCGAGATGCTGGTGACGGGGGGGCTGCTGGCTGAATCGGATCTCGCGGAGGCGCCGGAGTTTCCGACGACCGAGGTCGATTATGGTCCGGTCATCGAATTCAAGACCAGGTTGCTCAGAAGAGCCTACGATAATTTCGAAGCGTCACCCGATCTGGCCGATCTGGCCGATCTGGCCGATCTGCCCGATCTGCCCGATATGCCCGATCTGGCAGACTTGCGTCAGGCCTGCCAGTTGTTCGCGAGCCAGGCGGGATGGTGGCTTGACGACTATGCGTTGTTTCGTTCGATCAAGGATTACCACGGTGGATGTGAATGGACGCGATGGGATCCGTACCTGCGTGATCGTCAGGATGCGGCGCTCCATTTTTTCCGGGAGAATCATAGTCGCGAGATTGGTCTGCACAAGTTTCTGCAATTCATCTTTTTTCAGCAGTGGCTGGGGCTGGCCAGTTATGCGAACGAGCGTGGGATAAAGATTATTGGAGACATCCCGATCTTTGTCGCGCATGACAGCGCAGATGTCTGGGCGCATCGGGAGCTTTATCACCTCGACGAGGCGGGGATGCCGACGGTTGTCGCGGGAGTGCCACCTGACTATTTCAGTGCCGACGGCCAGTTGTGGGGCAATCCGCTCTATCGTTGGGAGCTCATGGCGAGTGACGGATATCGGTGGTGGATTTCGCGGATTCGGGCAACGCTGGGGACGGTCGATATCGTCCGGCTCGACCATTTTCGGGGGTTTGAAAAGTACTGGGCAGTGCCGGCAGGTGAGACGACCGCGCGAAATGGGAGCTGGGAGCAGGGGCCGGAGGGGCAGTTTTTCGAGGCGATCAGCCGCGAGCTTGGAGCTTTGCCGATCATTGCCGAGGATCTTGGGGTGATCACCCCGGAGGTCCGGCGGCTGCGAGACCGTTTCGGGCTTCCGGGGATGCAGATCCTCCAGTTCGGGTTCTCGCCGGATCCGGAAGCGGATGGTTTGAAGCCGTACAGTTTTGTTCCGAATTCGGTCGTCTATACGGGGACGCACGACAATGATACGACCTGCGGCTGGTTTGCGGCGAGGGGTGGTTCGACGCTCGGGGCAGATGTGGTCGACACTGAGCGGGAGTTCCTGCTTCGCTACCTTGGAACTGATGGGAGCGAGATAAACTGGGATCTGATCCGGCTTGCCCTTGCGTCGGTTGCCGATATGGCGATTATCCCGCTCCAGGATCTGCTCGGACTGGGCAGTGAGGCACGGATGAATACGCCTGCCCGGGAGTCCGGAAACTGGGGGTGGCGTTTCGAGGCCGAGCAGCTGACACCATCGATTCAGCAGCGATTTCTTGATCTGACGGAGACGTATGGCCGGAACCGTGGGCGACTTAAAGCCGGGCAGCGACAAGCTGGGAATTGATTATCGAGCTGAGAACAGGGGGCGTGGCGTCGTGCGAGCCAGTCTGCCCGTTTGGAGATCAGAGTAGGAGCCAATGACGATCGCCTCTCAATACCATTTTTCCAATCAGCTTCCGCATCCGGCCGATCAGGTATTCTCGACTCGGGAACTTGGCGTAATCTACAGTCCGGAGCAGACCGTTTTCAGAGTCTGGGCGCCGACGGCGACGCGGCTGACGCTCAATCTCTATGAGTCGCCTTCGGGGGGCGTGTCGAATCGTGTCGGGATGCGGCGACTTGACGATGGTTGCTGGGAAGCAACAGAGGTTGGTGACTGGAAAGGAATCTACTACACATTCACTGCAGAGGGGGAAGATGCGCGATTCGACCGCGAACGTGAGCTGCTCGACCCCTACGCGCGATGTGTGACGGGCCATCACGGCCGTGCGATCGTGGTTGATGATCAGACTTCGGTCGCCGATCGGCCGGCCTTTCCGGTTTCGGAAGCCATCATCTACGAGATGCACCTCCGTGATTTCACGATCGACCCGGATTCGGGAATCCAGCGACGTGGAAAGTATCTGGGACTGACCGAGACTGGAACGCATCTGACCGGGAGGAGTGACATTTCGACCGGCCTGGATCACCTGATCGAGCTGGGGGTCAATGTCGTCCAGTTGATGCCGATTATGGAGTTTCACAGCAACGAGTCGGAGGACGAGTATGGCTGGGGATACGACGTTGTCCACCATAACTCGCCTGATGGCTGGTACGCGACGGAGCGTTTCGATGCGCGCCGTGTCGCGGAAGTGAAGCAGATGATCGACGCTCTCCACCGCCATGGCATTCGTGTGACGCTCGATGTCGTCTTCAATCACACCTTCGAGTCGCTGGCGGAGAACAGAGTCTACAGTTTCGAGGGGCTCGTACCGGGCTACTATTACAGAGTTCGGCACGACGGCGTCTACTGGAACGGATCGGGGGTCGGGAATGAGTTCCGAACCGAAGCGCCGATGGTCAGAAGATACCTTCTCGATACATTGAAGTACTGGGTGACCGAGTACCGGATCGATGGGTTTCGATTCGATCTGCTCGGCCTGATCGATCATGAAACGCTTTGTGAGGTGGTGCGGGAGCTGCGGGCGATCGATCCGGGGCTGCTGATTTATGGTGAACCGTGGGCTGGAGGGACATCGGCGATCGAGGTCGTCCACAAGGGGCGCCAGCGTGGTCACGGCTGGTCAGTCTTCAACGATCATTATCGGGACGCGCTGAAGGGGAATGTCTTTGACGCGCGCGAGACCGGATTCATTCAGGCAGGTCGTCATCTCGAATGGGTCAAGACGGGGATTCGCGGCGCAATCGATGACTTTGCCGATTCGCCGCTTGAATCGATAAACTATGTCGAGTGCCATGACAATCATACCCTCTGGGATCGCGTCAATATCAGCACGGTCGATGATGGGCGTATTCAGCCGGATGATCGGCGAGCGATGTGTAAGCTGGCGGCGGTATTATTGATGACCTCGCAGGGGACCCCGTTCATTCAGACGGGGCAGCCCTTTCTGCGGACGAAAAATGGCGATCATAACTCGTATGACAAGCCCGACGCCGTCAATATGATCCGGTGGCGGCAGAAGGCGGAGAATCACGATATCTTCACCTACTATCGGGAGCTGATCGCGCTGCGCAAAGCCCATCCGTTGTTTCGGATCGAGACGGCGAGTGATGTTCGGCGGGCGGTTCTTTTTCTCGACGACCACCTTGGGTATTCCATGCCAGACGGGTGTCTGGGATGGTTGATCGAGGATGTCACCGGAGAGGATACCTGGAAGAGGGCGCTGATTCTGGTCAATACGAGCCCCGTGCCAGTGCTGTTACCGCTTCCGGAAGGGGATTGGCAGGTCTTCGTCGACGGGTGGACGTCCGGAATTCATCCGGTCTGTTACGGATCGAATCGTCGATATCGGGAAGATCGATTACGTGGCCCGCTGATCTCGGTTGCCAGGCGCAGTGCGATGGTTCTGGCCGAGGTGAGGGGAGATGTTTTACTGAAGAGCGCGAGCGAGGAGGTGGAAGATGAGCGAGTCAAACCAGACTGAGGCCCGTAATCGGATGAGGCAGAGGATGTGGCAGAGGATGAGAGGCTTCACGGTAGGGCCAGTTGTACTGATACTGCTGGGGCTGATATTAGTTTCGGGGCTGATCCGGTCGAGGGTTGCGGCGGATGAGGGGATGTGGACATTCGACCATCCACCGCTGCGCCAATGGAAAGAGAAGTATGGTTTTGAGCCGACGGGGGAGTGGCTCGATCACATTCGCCTTTCGACCGTCAGATTGAGCGAGGGGGCTGGTGGAGGTACCGGATGCCTCGTCTCTGCAGATGGTCTGATTATGACCAATCAGCACGTCGGACGGGGTCAGGTGGCCAAACTGTCGGCACAACCATCGTCACAATCATCTGGCCAGTCAGCTGGCCAATCATCAAGTGGCGGGCGTGATCTGGTTCGGGATGGCTTCTATGCCGCGAGCCGGGAAGAGGAGCTGAAATGCCCCGACCTCGAGGTCAACATCCTTGTCTCGTACGAGGAGGTGACGGCGCAGGTTCAGGCAGCCGCCGCGCCGGCTGGCCGTGTCGTCGATCCGGCTGAGGCCGCACAGCGCCGTCGTGCGGCGATGGCCGAGATCGAGCGCCGCTCAGTCGCCGGGACCGGCCTCAAGTCTGAAGTGATCACCCTCTACAATGGTGGAGAATACTGGCTCTACCGTTTCAAAAAGTATACCGATGTCCGGCTCGTCTTCTCGCCAGAGGAGCAGATTGCCTACTATGGCGGTGATTACGACAACTTCACCTACCCGCGCTACTGCCTCGACATCACCTTCTTCCGGCTCTATGAGAATGGACTTCCGGTCAGGCCTGAGCATTACCTGACCTGGTCGGAGAAGGGGGCAGCCGAGGGGGATCTGGTTATCGTTCCGGGTTTTCCAGGCTCAACCTCACGGTTGCTGACGGTTGCGCAGATCGATTATCAGCGCAAGTATGGCAATCCGCTCCAGATGAAGACCTGGATTTCGCGTCGTGACGCGCTGAAGCGTTATGGCCGCGGTGGGGCAGAGCCGGCGCGCCAGTCGTCCGCGCCACGGCTGGCGCTCGAAAACTCGATCAAGCGGCTGGTCGGTCAGCAGGCTGGCCTCGAAAATCCGCGCATCTTTCAGCAGAAGACCGATTCCGAGGCAAAGCTTCGCGAAGATGTCGATCGGCGGCCGGAATGGCGACGAGAATATGGCAACGCCTGGTCGGAGATCGAGAAGGCTTATGCCGAATATCCGCCGCTGGCCAAACGCCTTGCCTGGTCGACGCTGGCGGTGACGCGGCTCGGGACGCTCGCCTCGACCTTCGTTCGCTACGCCGGGGAGGTCGGCAAGCCGAATGCCAGTCG
>JBEIMN010000235.1:0-5502 GCA_040378705.1 Acidobacteriota bacterium | reverse complement strand
CTCATCCGGCGTCTTTGGAAATTCATATCGACCCTGAATCTCTGCCCGTATCGACCCGATGATCGAAGCGAGCCGCCGCTCATCCCTTTCCCACGCCTCACCGTCATAATCAAAATCGACCGTCGTCGAGTCGGTGGCGTACCAATAGGTCATGCGTATCCGCTCCGCTTCGATCGGATTGCCCCCATTGAGCCAGTCGCCCGCCCGTGAAAGGACGTAACGATAAACCACCGTCTGCAAACGCTCGGCAAGGATCGACCGACGCTGTGGGCGTCCGGTCTTCCAATCGACAATCAGCAAGGTGCCATCGGCGAGCCTTGTCACCAGATCATACTTTGCCATCAGCAGCACCGGCTCCGTCTCGTCCGAACCGGTGAACGATGTCGTCAGCGAAAGCTCCGGGTACCGCTCCTGCGGCAGATTGCGCTCCTGCCATTCCAGATAGTTGCGCCACCAGCCGACCATCACCTCATCATCGATTGTCGCCCCAAGCACCTCCGCCGGAACACCCATCGCATGCTGATGGAGCAGATGATGGAATTCGTGACCACGCTCCATACTCGATTCAAGCTCGAGCGCCTGCCGGGTCTCGAGCGCGGGCCAGTTGAGCTGACGCAGGTAACGCAACTCGAAGCGACGTGGACATTCGACATAGTCCTGAAGAGCCGTCTGGCTGAGAACAAGATCGCCAAAAGTATTCATCGGCCTTCCACCATTTTATAGAGGTTGTGAAGCGGTTTCGCCGGCCTCATCTCACCGGTTCGACCAGTATTCCAGGTGATGATCAGCTCACGCCGTGCCCGCGTGATTCCGACATAGAGCAGTCGAAGTCGCTCGGAGGAGTATTCGATCCGCGCCTCTTCGGTGGCCACACCCTCACGATAATCCTCACCACTAATCAGTGTCCGGAGCTGCGCAAGCGCTTCGGCGCCCGGATTGAGCGAACTGCGCATAAAGAACGGCTCACCCTGAAATCGATCGAACGGATCGGCCGAGGGAAAGTCGTAATTGTTGACCGAGGTCAGATAGACACGATCCCATTCGAGCCCCTTCGCGCCGTGGTGCGTCATCAGAACTACCTGTCCAGGGTAACGCGACGGATCGAACTGGTCGTCATCTTCGCCAAGACCGATGAACTTTCGCTGATTCTGGGCAATCGCCTTCAGTTCATTCACGCAATCGACCAGCTCCGTCTCCGGCGCAGTCTGCTTCATTGAGTGCAGATGCACGGCAATCGAGCAGGCAGTCGCGATCTCCGCCGGAGCCGTAAAGAGATCACCGGCAAGCGTCAGCATCAGTTGGTCGATCGGCAGAAGCGTCGCCGTCTGCCATTTTCCGACCAGCTCACGAAAATCCCTCAGCAGCGCGAGCGGCTCTTCTCCGGTGCCCTGCGATTCACGCTCGAGCAGCCAGTCGACATCCCTTGGCGCGGTGAAACGCTCGACCTGCCCGACCTTCTTCAACAGCCCCACTGCCTCGACGACCGGCAGCGCATCACGATCATCCCGCCGCCAGGCTAGAAAAGCTCCGGCGAGCGCTGCACTCTCCGTCGAGTTGGCCAGGAAATTGACAACCCGATAAAGGGTGCCGGCGACCTGACGCGTCGAGGTCGTCGTCTTCAACATCTCGATGAATGGTATCCCGTGCTGCGCAAGAACCTTGCTCATCTCTGCTCCTGACTTGTTGGTCGGAACCAGAATCGCCACCGTCGCCTGCCCATTCGCCGGCAACCACTCGCTCAGCTCCTGTGCAATCAGGTTACGCTCACCCTCCCCAGTCAGCTTCCGGTCGAGAAGAATCCTGATGTTCCCGTCCACATCCGCCGGGTTGCCCTCAGCAAGCGGAGTGATCAGCGGCGGCGCAAGCGGCTGTCGCTCACGCAACTGCACATTCGGATGGTGCTGCGTCCATTCGATCAACCGGTTGGCGAGCGCAATGATCGAGGGGGCGCTTCGCCCACTCTCCGGAAGCTCGCGCGCAAGCACTCCCGGCTCCTTCAGAAACCGGCGCAGAAACTCGGGACTGGCCGTCGTGAAGGTCTCATAGATCGCCTGATTCGGATCACCAACCCGGACCCAGTTACCAGACTCACCGACGAGCGCACGCAAAATCTCCTCCTGCAACTTGCTGCTGTCCTGCGCCTCATCCTCGAGAATCACCGGCCATCGCTTTCGCAGCTCGTCCCGAAACTGCTCGTCAGCCTCCAACGCCTGCAACGCAAGCCTGATCAGATCCTGAAAATCGACGCTCCCGCGATAACGCAAGCCCCTCTCATATGCCTCGTAAATGTAGACACACATCTCCGCCAGTGGCAGCCAGCGCGGCGAGGCTTCAAGCGCCCGCCGAAGCTGCTCCGGCGTCGCCCGAAAGTCCTTCGCACGCTGGATGAAGCTGCCGGCAATTCTCGCCGCCTCATCCCGCCACTTCCGGATCGAATACTCCTTTTCCTGATGCTCCACCGCCAGATACTCTTCCCGTCCAAACCCGGGCTTCGCATTGAACCAGGCCTGGAGCGCGTCCTGAATGATCTCCTGCGCTTCACTCTCATCCAGAATCTGGAAATCGTCCGACAACCCAACCAGACCTGGTCGCTCAGCGACGATATCTCGCGCCAAACCGTGAAGAGTTCGCACCCGGTACTGCGTTCCAAGGCTCTCATCGCCAAGAAACTCACGAACCTGCTGCTCAAACTTGCCCCGGGCCGCGTTGACCAGTGTCACAACCAGAATCTGCTGACCTCGTTCGAGCGGAGTGTCACCAACCAGTTTCGCCGCCAGCAGTGAGAGCGTCCAGGTCTTGCCGCTGCCAGGCACTGCGGCCACGCCCATCCGCCCGCCAGCGTAGGAGAGAATCTTCGCCTGACTCGGTCGCGGCTGCGGTAACTCTCTTGTCAAGACTCACCTCCTTTCGACTCTTCCCGTCCGGCCAGTTGTCCGCTCCGGTCCCCCTGCAATAACCCACGCAACAGATAGTCGAAGACGATGCGCAGTTCGCCAACCTGCTCATACCCACGCTCGTCATACCGACTGAAACCAAGATAGACCCGGCGCCGGCAGCGTCGCAGCAGTCCGGTCACGACCCGCCGCAGCATCTCCCGCGAGGCCTCGCGCTCGTGCATCTCTGTCCACCGCTCGGTTGGCTGCCATTGCGCGCTCAGAACATACGGTTGTGTCAGCGGCTGATAGAGCCGTCGATTCCAGGAAGGACTGTCGAGGTTGAGCCAGAACTGGTAGTCGACCGCCTGATTATTCAGCAGAAAGGTGTAGGCAGGGGCAATCAGAACTGCCTCCGCCGCCTTCCGACTTACTGTCGGTTCGTACTGATCGGCAAGTATGCCCTCATCGACCATGCGGATATACTCATTTCCCGTGTCGATCCGCGAATCGACCTGCTCAGCCGATTTCCGGAATGACTGCGCTGAGGAGATCAGATTTGAGACGATCCGCACCGCGTCATAATCGCGATGAAATCCAAATCCCGGCTGCGACAGAACCTCGCCAAAGAGCCTCCGAAAGAAGAGGTCGATCGGCTCTCCGCTGCCAGCCGCCACCCCGCGCGCCGATTCGATCCACCCGCGCAATCTCTCATAGCGTTCACCGTAAACCTCTGTCATCCGTGTCCGCATCTCGGAATTGGTGACCCCGCCGAATGGCTGCAATTCATCCTTACGATAAAGAACATCAGCGAAGAGTGTCGCCCGCGCCAGATCGATGCCATCGATGACCGACATCAGCATGCGAACAACCGCCTGCCGGTTGACCCGCTGGCGCGTGGCAATCTCCCAGTGCTTGTGCGCCAGCCTGGCAATGGTCACCAATGCCCCAACCGCCGGCTCGGCGTGAAGCGGTCGGGACGGGCGCAGCGTCCGCGACTCCACCCCCTGCGCATCCAGCCGGCTGACCAGCGAAAAACGGAGCGAATCGTTCATCAATGGCGCCAGTATCACGATCCGTTCCGGCCGGACCTTTTTGTGATGAACCAGAGTCGCCACCCTCTCTGCCACCCAGTCGAGCATCTGGGTGTGAAAACGGCTCTCCGATACCGTCGTATGGGCGATCGCCCGCCGCGCACGGACGCGGTTGACGGCAGATCCGGCAACCGACTCTTTGGCCGATCCGCCGCCAGACCGATCGGAAGGCCCATCACCCTCATCCCCATTACTCATGATCCGCCCGACCTCGCCGAGCAAAGCCTCCATCGAGCGCGTCATGACTCGCGATCGGTCGAAGACAACCTCCGACTCGCACACCTCCCTCAGCGTCAGCGCCGATCGGTCGTCCGCGCCCAGAAAGCGCCGATAACCTGCCTCTTCATCGTAGATCAGAAGCGCAGAGTCACTCGCCGGCAGCCAGTCCCGCAGCAACCGATGTGTCGCCGGCGTATCCTCCTCGAGGTTGTCGACTATCAGGTGACGATATCGACCAACCAGCGCGTCCCGCGGCGAGGCAAATCCCCAGAGCCCCTCGCAGAAGAGCTCAACCTGCAACGAAAAGTCGAGCAGATTGTAACGTCGGCAGTAGTCGCGAAAGAGGTTCGCACACGCCTGCGCATCGTCAAAAATATGGTGCCGCTCCTGATCATCCGGAAAGGCCGTCTTCAAACGTGTCGCGATCGAGCCATAGGGAAATCCAACCACCGCCGACTTGTTCAGATTATCCGCAATCTGTGCGAAAAGGCGCGGACGCGCAATCGTTACACTGTTGAAATAGTCCTTCTGCTCGATCTCCGGTTCGAGCAGCTTGAACATCAGGTACTGAACCATCTCCAGGGAGAGAAACCTCGGACGCCGATTCGGAAACGATGAGCTGAGACGATTGGTAATCAGCGGCCAGTAAAGATGAACCATCCGCCGTGCAATCGTCCCAAGTGTTGCCACAGTCACGTCCGCTCCGGCACGCCGCCGCGGATGGCGCATCTCGTTATAGTATGGTTGCGCCAGCCGCTTCTGGGGAACAAGAACGAGAATTGAATGGGCCGGAACCCCGGATTCGAGCAGATGACGCATCCGGCGGACACCGGTCGTCGATTTGCCAACCCCCGCCATCCCACGCAGAAAGATCCTCCCGGCAGGCGGCGACTCGATGATCGTTTGCTGTTCGGTGGTTAGTTTCATGCTCTTCCTGTTCTCATTGTCTAAAATCCTCCCTGGTCTTTGGCTCCCGAGGCTCGATGGCTCTTTTTAAAGGATCGGGGATCGACAACGTCGTCGCGGCTCTCGCACTCCGGAGGCTCGGCCGCCGGGCCAAGGCGGAGAAGGTGATCGCGAGCATCAGGGCCACCCCGAACATCACCCGACTATCCCTGCAAAGTTGGGCGTTGGTGATCCTCGCCGGCCAATCAGGAAGGGAACTCGCTCTCCCGGACTCTCCCGGACTCTCCCGGACTCTGCCGGACTCTGCCGGACTCTGCTAGATACCGGCTATCGTGTCATCAGGGAATGGAGAGGGCTCCAGCAGGATAAGCGGATGCGTGGCAAAAAGTTCGGCGTTTTCAGTCAATGAT
>JBEIMN010000234.1:0-5507 GCA_040378705.1 Acidobacteriota bacterium | reverse complement strand
GATCCGCATTACCGAATCGTTCTTAGGCACCTGTTTCAGACAGACTATGATCTTCATGCAGTCTCCTCATCAAGCTTCTGAACGTCCATATCGCCACGCGACATTCTTTAGTGACTCACTATCGAATTTGTTCACTATTCACTTAGTTCACTACCTGCGGTTCATTCAGTTTCGCTGATTGCTGACTGAATGAATGCTCATTCAGTATTCTGATTTATACTGCAAACCGCCATGGTGAGCAACTTCCGGGTGGCCGATTACTCGAATATCCAACCCGGATTTTGATACTACCCCGGATTTTGATACTACTTTTAATCGCCCTCCAGTTTTTCGATTGCATCGAGAAGAGCGCCGCGGATCATATCGAGGCATTCGCGCCCGGCGAGTTCACGCAGCCTTGGCAGGGCGGCCGGATTGCCGGCCTTGCCGAGAGCGCGCACGGCCGCGGTTCGGGCGCGATGATTTGGATCATCGAGCAGCTCTGTCAGCCGACTGAAGATCCGCGCCGCCTCGCTCTTTCGCTCCGGGCCCGACTCCCGGCAGAGATTTGCCAAACACCCGATCGCGGCAAGGCGGATCGGGAGTGGAAAGCCATAGGCCGATCGCGCCAGCGCAAGGTCGAGCACCCGCCACTCGCGGGTCTGAGCGCCCGTTTTAGCCTGACTGAAACCCTGCCTGAAACCCTGCCTGAAACCCTGCCTGAAACCCTGATTGAAACCGTGAAAGACGGAGGCGGCGACCACCTCCTGCCACGAACTCTTATCGAGTGTCGTGCTGAGAATGTCGAACGCGGCGCTCTGCGGGGCAGTGGTCGCAATATTGGCGATGGCGCGAACGGCGGCGACGGCGGCGAAGTAGCTCTCGTCGGACTCAATCGCCCCCCTGAGAACCGGGATGTTCCGCTCCTCCCCATTGAGGCCGAGAGCCCAGAGGCAGGTCCGGCGAACCCGCGGCTCGACGCTGCTCTGCGCGACGGCAATGAGGATCTCACGGGCGGCTTCACCACCAATCTCGCCGAGCGAGAGTGCCGCCGCCATTCGCACCCCGGCATGATCCTCTCCGTGGATCGTCGCGCTGAGCAGCCGGATGGACTCTGCGCCCTTGAAGCCCGCCAGCTCGCGCGCCGCCCGGACACGATCCATCAGCTCCGTCGCCCGCGTCAGTTGATAACCAAGCGCTTCAAGCGATTTCTCGAACTTCAGCAGCTTGAAGATCCGCTCCCCCTTGTCGAAGAGGACCATCGCCGGCCTTGTCGGACATGGAATGTAGAACTCCTGCTCCGCCCTGACGATCTCGACGTGATAGCTGGTTGCCGACCCGCGATCGTCTGTCACTTCGAGCTCGACCGGCAAACGGAAGATCTGGCCCTTCTCGTCCGCTGCCTGAAGCTGTCTGACGGTTAGTCGCAGCAGGCCCTGCCGCTCGTCCCAGTTGCTGGTCACCTCCAGCTCCGGATAACCGTCGTTCCAGATCCACTGGTCGAAGAACCAGTGAAGGTTGCGGCCGGTCGCCTCCTCGATCGCGATCTTGAAGTCGTGCGTCTCGGCGACGCCGAATGAATGCTTCTTCAGGTAGAAGGCGAGCGCGCGAAAAAATTGTTCGTCGCCGAGAATCGACCGCAGCATATGAAGTATGCAGGCCCCTTTTTCGTAGGCGTGGCGATCCATCAGCTCCTCCGAAAATCGGTACTTGCGGCAGACCATCGGGCGGCGGTGGCTCGTCAGATCCTCGCGCAGGTAGACCAGGTAGTCCTGAAAAAGTGACCAGCGGGCCTCGTCCGCGCCAAGGGTGTGTTCGCGCCAGAGGTACTCGGAGTAGGTGGCGAAGCTCTCATTGAGCCAGATTTGTGACCAGTCCTTGCAGGTAACCAGATCACCCCACCACTGGTGCGCCAATTCGTGTGCGACGATGTCGTCATAGTTGAGGTCGATCTCCGCCCGGCGATCGAGCAGGCAGCGGTCGGTCATCGTCGTCGCTGAGGTGTTCTCCATCGCGCCGAAGAGGAAGTCATCGACCAGCGTCTGCGAATATTTCGGGTAGGGATAGTCGACGCCGAACTTCTCCGCGAAGAAGTCGATCATCTCCGGTGTCCGCGCGAAGAGACGGCGTCCCTCCTCGACACGGTCCGGGTAGAGGTAGTATTCGAGCGGAACCCGCCCCGGCTGTTCCCGAATCACATCATAGTTGCCGATGACGACCGATACCAGATAGGCCGGGTGCGGCTGGTCGAGCCGCCAGTGAAAAGTGGTCGTTTCGTCGGGATTGGCAGTCGTTTCGATCAGCGTCCCGTTCGAAATGGCGACGAGTCCGGTGCCGACCGTCGCCCGCAGCTCGGTCGTCATCTTCTGATTCGTGACGTCGTGGCAGGGAAACCACCAGTGCGCGTCCTCGTTCTCTCCCTGTGACCAGATCTGAGTCGGCTTCGTCGGATAGGCGGCGTCCGGAGCAATGAAGAAGAGCCCTTTTCGGGGACGGGCCGAGTAGCGGATCCCGATCGTCAGAATCTCGTTGCGTCTGTATTCGCGATCGAGCCTGATGGTGATGCTTTCGCGCCGTGTCTCCCACTGGAGTGGCTCGCCTTCCGGCACGGAAGTCTGGCGCGTGATCGCCTCGATCTCCAGTTCGGCGGCGTCGAGCTCGATCTCGCGCAGTCCGTCGTTGACCGGGCTGAGCGTCAGGACGGCCACCCCGCCAATGCTCTTCGCCCGCTCATCGAAACGAAGATCAAGCGAAAGATGGGAGATTCGGAACCGCAGCTCCGGTGTCTGATGCTCCTCGCCCGCGACCGGCGAACGGTCAGGGTCGAAGGCATATTCGTAAAGATTGACGTCTCCCCACTGGCGTGGATCGATCAGTGCCGGGTGGAGCAGGGGATCGCGAAGGCTCATCGAGGCTATCTCCAATGAAAAGGTGTTAAATGAGATCAGATGGCAAATCCGGAAGCCGAAATTGGAAGCCGAAATTGGAAAACCGATTATTCCACGTCGCTTGCAAAAGTTAAAGTTGCGGCAACGCGGGCGCCCGTCGTTTTCAGGGCTTTTGCAGCGCCCACTTTTTTCCAGGGCGATCGGATTTTGCGAGTCAGAATTCCTGTCATTGTTTCTCGGTGCAACCTTTCGCGAGGACCATTGTCGCCTTCGCGTGGGCGACGCGACCGAAAATATGTCGACGTTGCACGGCGATAGGCATGACTTTGCAAAAGCCCTGCTGTCGCTTTTGCTTATCGTGATCCGAATCAATAGAATAACCGACTGCTGACGCTTGTCTGGGCGACTAATGCGTAATTACGGAGCCTGCTCCGATGTGACGATCAAAGACTGGAAAAATGCCAATGGCTGAAAATGGATTTTCACTCATTCACCACGCCGCGCCGCCAAAACGGTCGGGATCGGGCGGTCTGCCCGTCATCTTTCTGCTTCATGGTTTTGGAGCGAATGAAGACGACCTCTTTTCGCTTGCGCCATATGTCGATGAGCGCTTTCTGGTCATCAGCCCGCGCGCGCCGATAACTCTTGGCCCAATGTCCTTTGCCTGGTTCAACCTCGGCTTCTCACCGGAAGGGATAATGATCGATCCGCGCGAGGTCGAAGGGGCACGCCAGCTTCTGCAGGGCTTTATTGGCGAGGTCGTCGCACGCTACGATGCCGATCCGTCCCAGATCTACCTGCTCGGTTTCAGCCAGGGGGCGATGATCAGCCTCTCGCTCGCGCTGATCACTCCCGGGCTCGCCGCCGGAGTCGTCGCCATGAGCGGGCGCGCCGTGCCCGAGACGCTCGCACGCATTCCGGATCAGGACGCGCTGACCGGGCTCCCAATTCTGGTTACACACGGAACGGCCGATGTGGTCCTCCCGATCCATCACGGACGCGAGACCCGCCGCCTCCTCTCCGACTTGCCGATCGAGCTGACATATCGCGAATACCCGATGGGCCACGAGATCTCACTCGACAGTCTGCGCGACGCAACCTCGTGGTTAACGCAGAAACTCGATCGCGGCCAGCCAGCCACAAGGCATTAGGCAGGAATTGTATGCCTGCCGTCGATCCGGACACAAAATCCGAACAATTTTCTGGCAAATGATGGGTAAATTCAGACGGTGAATAGCAGGGCGAATAACAGTTCAGATGGGTTGATCAGGGGGAGAGTCCCAGGGCGGCCCGGGCAACGCAGGTAACGCAGGCAATAAAACTATCAAAACTTCCGGAGATCATCGATTGGAACAGGCAGCAACAGAACGTCATTATAAGTATTACGACTATATCATGGCCGGGTTTGTGATCGTCCTCCTCTGTTCCGGGATCATCGGGGTCCAAAAGGTCAGTATGGTGGCCGGGATTCCGTTCGGGACGGCGATCCTCTTCTTTCCGCTCAGCTATCTTTTTGGAGATATCCTGACAGAGGTCTATGGTTATGCACGGTCGCGGCGGGTGATCTGGGCTGGCTTTGCCGGACTGATCTTTGCCGCATTCATGAGCTATGTCGTCGTCATTCTGCCGCCGGCGCCGGACTGGCCGCACCAGGCGGCCTACGATCTGATCTTCGGCAATACCCCGCGCGTCGTCATCGCCTCGCTGATCGCCTTCTGCGCCGGGGAATTCACCAACTCCTTTGTCCTCGCACGGATGAAGGTGCTGACAAGCGGGCGCTGGCTCTGGATGCGGACGATCGGATCGACGATCTGCGGCGAAGGGGTCGATTCGCTCATCTTCTATCCGCTTGCGTTCTATGGCGCCGATGGCTGGTCACCCGCGCTGGTAATGAAAGTCCTCGCGACAAACTACACCCTGAAGGTTGCCTGGGAGGTGCTCGCGACGCCGCTCACCTACCGAATAGTCAATTTCCTGAAGCGGAAAGAGCACGAGGATTACTATGACCGCGATACCAACTTCAATCCGTTTCGACTTGAAACCTGAATGGGCCGTGGTGCGTCAATGCCACCTATGTACCAGAGAACGAACCCGGGCAGCGAGTAGCCGGAGCCTGAAATATCAATTCTAAACCGACTCTAAAATTATGGAGCAATCATGAGCGCCTTAGCAGAAGCTGACAAGAAGAACTGGAAAGAGAGACTTGATGCGCACGTCCGCGAGATCGTCGCCTGGCACTTCTCCCCGGAGACAGGCTCACCATTCTGGCTCGATTTTGCCTCGAAACTCGACTGGGATCCGCGCGAAGAGGTTCGATGCTATGAGGATCTCGACAAGTTTGGCTTTTTCGAGGACGAGTGGTTGCGCGGAGGGCCGGTGCGGCGCTGGGTGCCGAAGGGGCTCGCCGATCGTCCGGTCTACGTCTTCGAGACAGGGGGCAGTACCGGTATTCCAAAGTCACGAATCAGCATCGAGGACTTCCGGATCGACTACGAGCACTTCAGTGACACGTTGCCGGATGAGTACTTTCCGAAGGGAGCGGACTGGCTGATGCTCGGGCCAAGCGGGCCGCGGCGGCTGCGGCTGGCGGTCGAGCATCTGGCACAGCATCGTGGCGGGATCTCTTTCTGTGTCGATCTC
>JBEIMN010000233.1:0-5509 GCA_040378705.1 Acidobacteriota bacterium | reverse complement strand
GTTGAAAGCGGCGCGGATCGAGCCAAAGCTCGCCGCCCTTCGAAAGATGGGAGGACCACCAATTCCGGCCGCGTTGCAGCGGAGCGCCGGACGTGTCAGTGACAACCGCTCATTTCTGCAGTTTCCGCTCAACGCAACCGAGCAGCTCTACGGGTTTGGCCTCAACTTCAAGCACGTCCAGCAGCGAAAACGGATCTTCAATCTGCACGTCGACCACTACGGCAACTCGGACAACGGCCGTTCACACGCGCCCGTCCCCTTCTACGTTTCAAGCGAAGGCTACGGCATTCTGATAAATTCAGCGCGTTATCTGACCGTCTATGCGGGGACGGGACTGCGGAGTGACAGCGTACGCCCACCACGGATCAAGGATCGGAACACGGACAAGACGTGGGAGGCGCAACCGGACTCTGATGTCGTCGAGGTCCTCGTCCCGGCCGGCGGTGTCGAGATCTACCTGTTTGCCGGCCCGACCCCGCTCGAGGCCGTCCAGCGCTACAATTTATACAACGGCGGCGGCGCGCTGCCGCCGAAGTGGGGACTTGGGTTTACGCAGCGCGTGCCCTCACTTTACGCTGACCGGGACGTCCGGCGCGAGGTCGACGAGTTCGACCGGCACGGATTCCCGCTCGACTTCATTGGTCTCGAACCGGGCTGGCAGACAAAATCCTATCCCTGCACTTTCGACTGGGATCCGGGGCGATTTCCAGACCCGGCCGGTTTTGCAGGCGAGATGCTCGGGCGTGGCGTCCGGCTCAACCTCTGGCTCAATCCATACATCTCGCCAGACTCATCGATCTATCGCGAGGTCAAGCCATACACGGGCTCGCACACCGTCTGGAATGGCCTGGTGCCAGACCTGCGGCTGCGGCAGCCGCGTGAGAGCTACAGCCGCCATTTCAAGCAAGCGCATCTGGCAATCGGTGTCTCGGGCTACAAGGTGGATGAGGTTGACGGCGTCGATGGCTGGCTCTGGCCGGATGTCGCACGCTTCCCCTCCGGTATCGGTGGTGAACAGATGCGCCAGATCTTCGGACTCCTCTTCCAGCGATTGACGACCGACTGGTTTCGGGAACGTAACCAGCGAACGTGGGGACTGGTGCGTGGAACGAATGCCGGCGCCTCGGCGCTGCCATACGTCATCTACAACGACAACTACGAGCACCGCGACTTCATTACCGCCATGGCTAACAGCAGCTTCATTGGCGTGCTCTGGACACCGGAGGTTCGCGCCTCGAAGACCGCCGAGGAGTGGTTGCGGCGAATGCAGTCGGTCTGCTTTTCGCCACTCGCCATGCTCAACGCCTGGTCGGATGGAACCAAACCGTGGACATTCGTCGAGGTTGAACGGCAGGTCCGCGAAGTGGCACTGCTGCGAATGCGGCTCCTTCCCTACATTTACAGCACCTTCGCCCAGTACCATTTCGAGGGTACGCCGCCGGTTCGCGCCATGTACCTGACGACAGGCTTCGACGATCACGGGAAAGAGGTGCGCGACCAGTTCATGCTCGGTGATTCATTGCTTGTCGCGCCGATGTTTGCCGGACAGACTTCACGGCAGATCGTGCTGCCTCCCGGCAACTGGTACGATTTTTACACTGGAGAGCTGGCCGGCAGTGGAACGATCGAAGTGACGCCGGGGCTCGACCGGATTCCGCTGCTCGTTCGCGATGGTGGAATCATTCCGATGATTCCGGAGGCACTGCGAACGCCACGACCGGGGGTGAAACTGCCGCTCGAGGTTCGCCATTATGGCCGTAGCGAGGGGAGACTCGATCTTTATGATGATGACGGTGAGAGCTTCGACTACGAGAAGGGCGAGTTCTCGCGACTCAGACTGCAGGTGACCCGAAATGATCGTGGCGAACTGGTCGGTAAGACCGTCGATCTGACCGCTGGTGCGCTCAATCGCTACACTGGAATCGACTGGAGATTCAGAACGCCACAGTAGCTCAATGACTCCTGCCCGGCAGCACTTGAATCAGGCTGCCGGGCAGGGCCGGCCGGGGCGTTACTTTGCCGTGGCCTTTGAATTTTGGAGCAGCGCCTTCATCCGTGCGACCACCTTGGCGTAGCCAGGATCACTGGCGAAGTTGCGGTCCTCCTTCGGATCGACCTGGTAATCGTAGAGTTCAGCGCCCTGTCGTCCCTCATCCCACTCAGTATAGCGATAACGCTCATCACGGATGCTGTAGCCCATAAACTGGGTTTTGTTTCTGGTGCGCTGGGTTTGGGTCAGTGCCGGCTTGTTCCATTTTGCGCGTGCGTTGCGGAGGAGTGGCCGCAGGCTCTGTCCGGGCAGGTTGGACGGAGTTCCGGTCAGCCCGCACAGATCGGCGAGTGTCGGATAGACATCGACAAACTCGACCGTCCGTGGTGAGGCCTGGTTGGCGCGAACACCCGGTCCGGCGACCAGCAGCGGATTACGCGCGACTCCGTCCCAGAGCGTCTGCTTCATCCAGTGGCCGTGCTGCCCCAGCAGGTAACCGTGATCACTCCAGAAGACGATGATCGTGTTCTCCATCAGCTTCATTCGCTCGAGCGCGTCGAGCAGCCGACCGACATTGGCATCGAGAAAGCTGATCGAGGCATAGTAGGCGCGTGTCGACTCGCGCAGTGGTTGCGATTCCAGTCCGTAATTTGGTTTCTGCAGAAACTTCGCCGCCGGGAGAATCTTCTCCCAGTCCTCGAGCTTGAAATCAGGCGCGGCGATCTGGTCAAGCGGGTACATATCGAAATACTTCTGCGGTGCAATGTAGGGGCAATGCGGACGATAGAAGCCGGCGGCAATGAAGAATGGTTTTTCGCGATTCTCCTGCAGCAGGCGAATCGTCTCACTCGCCACCTTGCCATCGGTGTGGGCTTCGTCGGGAGCCGGCGAGGCATAGAAGGCGAGCGCCGCGCCCAACCCGGTCTTGGTATAGTTGGTGAGGAGCGGCTCTTCATCCTTGTCGATCCCGCGCGGATTGATGCGAACCTGCCACGAGGGTGCATCGTCGAGGCCATCGGTTCCAATCTGGCCCGGATTGCCGTAATGGTAGATCTTGCCGACTCTTGCAACAAAGTATCCGTTCTTTTGAAAGAGCTGCGGCATGGTCACGACATCCGGAATCACACTCCGGAAATGTTTCTGCAAATCGTAGACCTTCGTTGTATCCGGGCGGAGCCCGGTCATAATCGACGAGCGGCTTGGGCTGCAAAGTGGGAACTGATTGTAGGCGCGATCAAAGCGCACGCCCATCGCCGCAAGGCGATCGAGGTTCGGCGTCTTCACCAGCCGGTGTCCGTACGTGCCAAGATCATTGTTCAGATCGTCGGCGGCGATGAAGAGGACGTTGTAGCGCGGCTTGGCAGCGGCATTGGAACCGCCGGCGATCAGGCAGAGCGCCAGCACGAAAACTGAAAGAAACTTCCCGGCATTCATCTTTTTCACACCTCATTGCTGACTAAACCTGGGTGGTCATCAAACTATAAACCACCTCCGGAGCAGGATGACTTCAGAACAGTATGCTTCCACGCAGAAGACGCGCTGACTGGAGATAGTCGGTCAGGAACTTCAGTTTATCGGGCTCGGCAACCGTGCGCGATCCCGTCTGCTCGCCGATCTCGAAGGTGCGCGCCTTTTCCGGATCGAAGGCGGGCCATTCGACAAGCCCCTTTCCATTCGGATTCCCGGTCGTCACAAAGTTGACCCAGTAGGCCATGATTGAGCTTGAGACCTCTCAATCCTTCTCCTGCCACGGGCGGTCGAGACGGTCGAGGGTGCCAAAGACGTAGGGGACCTCGCCGGTATGAAAGGCGCCGAACTGCGGATTGGATGGCCAGGGGATGGCGCGAGTGAAATAGTATGTCCAGGCGGCAGTTCGGCTGGTCCGAGCGCGGCGAGTAGCCCAGAGATGCATTGAGACCCGGTTCCGATCGCGTGAGATCTCTTTCTGGGCGATCGAGGCCTCGGCATCGGTTGTTGCGGGATAGAGTCGGAGCAGCGTCGCGGCGTCGGCGGGATATCGCTCACGAAGTTGTGCGGTAAAGGCGGTGGCAGTAAGGCGGCCATAAGCTGGCTGGCTGCTCGCCTCGTCGGCATTGAGTCCGGTCAGTACCGGCAGGTCGTGATGGCGACCGGCGGCAATCGCCGCCTGCGCATCCTGCGGGAGCGCCCAACCGTCGACGACCGGGGCAAAGCGGATCGTCGGGGCAGGCATGGCCATCAACTGTTCCGCGGTCATCGCCCGGAGTTGACGCAGACTCTTTGCCCCCTTTGAGGCGGCGAATGCCAGTCCGCCCTTCTCCCCCTCGGCCAGCGATGGTGTCGGCAGCCCGGTGATCGACGATCCACTCTCAGCGATCACCCGATGGAAGAGCCCCTTCGCGAGCGGGGAGGCCGTCAGGTTGTGAACGCTCGAAGCGCCTGCCGACTGGCCGGCGATCGTCACCCGCGCCGGATCGCCGCCAAATGCGGCAATGTTCCGCTGCACCCAGCGGAGCGCCTCGATCTGATCGAGCATTCCATAATTGCCCGAGGCGTGGTTTTGCGATTCTGCCGTCAGCTCCGGGTGGGCGAGATAGCCAAAGATTCCAAGCCGGTAGTTGATGGTCACGACGACCAGCCCCTTTCGCGCCAGCTTTGAGCCATCGTACACATCGATTGCGCCGGACCCCTCCTGGTAACCGCCGCCGTGAATGTAGACAAGTACCGGGCGCCGCTCCCGCTCCGACCGTGCAGCAGTCCAGACATTGAGAAAAAGGCAGTCTTCGCTGATCTCCTCCTGAACCATAAACTCGCGGCTCCACGGCAGGCGTACCCCAGCGACACGCTGGATGCAGGCGGCGCCGAATCGCTGTGCGCGGCGAAGCCCGCTCCATTTTGCGACCGGGCGCGGCGCGCGCCAGCGATTATCTCCAACCGGCGGTGCAGCATACGGAATACCCCTGAACTGGCGGACACCCGTGTCGTCGTGGATGGCCCCGTCGATCATCCCGGCGGTGGTTCGCAGGCGCGTTTGAGCGACCACGCCTCCGCTGAGCAGGATTGCCAGCAGAATCGACATCTTCAGGCCCTTATTCAGGGTCGGAATTTTCATCTTTATTCTCCGGGTTGGAAAGAGAGTGGTCGGCAAGTGATGCCGGAATCGGAATCACTGAAAAAGTGGCCTGAATACGCGCCCTGAACAAGCTTCATGTAAACAGACTCTCCACGGCGTGAACACCGTGGAGAGTCTGTTGGGTCTATGTAGATCAGCAACCGGACTTAGAGCGTCCAGCCCTGTCTGTATTCACGTTTGAGGAACTGGTTGGCCGCTTCATTGTTGGTGATTCGACCGGCTTCGCCATCCCAGTAGATTCGCTTGCCCTGGCCGGCGCGCATGGCGACGACACCGAGCAGCATGGTCTCAGTGAGGCGTGAAGCGTACTCGAACGGGCAGGTCGCCTTCTCCTTGCCCTTGATCGCGTTGATCCAGTTCATGCGGTGAAGCGCTGAGGCAAACTGCCCCTCGCCCGACTTCGCGAC
>JBEIMN010000232.1:0-5531 GCA_040378705.1 Acidobacteriota bacterium | reverse complement strand
TCTGACCTTCTTTTGGACCTGTTCGACATCGACATTCTGAATTCGCCAGCCAACCTCCGCGCTCATCTGCCAGGAAGCAGACTCTCCGCGAAGGAGTTTTGGGTAGCCGGCGGCGGCGATCATTGCCGCATTGTCTGTCGTGTAGATTGGTGAGGGAATATAGACGGGAATCTTCAGCTCCGAGGCCAGTTCAGCGACGCTGGCACGAAGTTCGCTGTTACAGGCGACGCCGCCGGCAAGCATAATCGTCCGCGGCGCATAGAACTCTGCCGCGCGGCGGAGGCTGCGGACAAGCGCCCGGACCACTGCATTCTGAAAGCTGGCGCAGAGGTCGAGAATCGCCGGTGAGGCGGTGTCTGGATCTTCGACCGGAGGAATATCGTTCTCACGGACATATCGCAGAACGGCGGTCTTAAGTCCGCTGAACGAGAAGTCGAGCCGATGGTCGGGATCCTTGATCTCGGCAAGAGGAAAGACGATCGCACGCTTGTTGCCGAGACGGGCCAATCGATCGAGGACCGGCCCGCCCGGATAACCGAGTCCGATCAGTTTTGAGACCTTGTCGAACGCCTCCCCGGCGGCATCGTCGCGTGTCCGCCCGACCAGTTTATAGCGTTCCGGCTCGGGTATCAGAAACAGATTGGTGTGGCCACCGGAGACGACCAACGCCAGTGCCGGATATTCCGGCGCCGGAAATTCGAAGGCGGTCGAGTAGATATGGCCCTCGATGTGGTTAACACCAACGATCGGCTTTCCACCGGCATAGGCCAGCCCCTTCGCGTAGTTAATGCCAACCAGCAGTGAACCGACCAGCCCCGGCCCCTGCGTCACTGCGATTCCGTCGATCCCGGCGATCGTCACCCCGGCGTCATCCAGGGCGGCCATTACCACCTCGTCGATCTTTTCAAGGTGCTCGCGCGACGCGATCTCCGGAACCACGCCGCCATATTTGCGATGGATTGCGATCTGCGAGGCGATCACATTCGACCTCACACGCACCCCGTCCTCGACGACCGATGCCGCCGTCTCATCGCAACTGCTCTCAATTCCAAGGATCAGCATGCGCATCCATCGATCCGGAATTCCGATGACATCGAAGTCAGCCGGTCCCGGAAAATCTCCGTTACGTTATTATTCCGGCTGCCGGCGAACGACGACGATCGTTGCGTCATCCGCTGTCCGGTCATAGCCGGGCTGCGCACAATCAAAGATCCGATGGCAGAGCGTGTTGACCTCACCACCGCTGAAGCGCCCAGCCATGGCCTCGATCTCGGCAATCCCCTTCTCCCTGTCGCTGGCCAGCTTGGAGAAGAGCCCATCCGTATAGACAATCATCAGATCACGCGACGGGAACGAAACGGTCGATTCAACAAATTCTGCATCCGCGGCGAGACCGAGTGGACCACTGGTAGCCGGGAGCGTGTGCTGGTTGACGGCCTGCGCTCCCTGTGGCTTGCTCATCTGAATCATCGGCGGATGTCCGGCGTTGACGTAACGCATCTGCTCGCCTTCCCATTCAGCAATGACACAGGTAAATGGGCGCCGCCCGCGATATTTTTCGACCAGCCAGGTGTTGAGGTTCGCGATGATCCCGATAAGACCCAAACCGCCGGCAACCTCACGCGCCACCTGCTGGTGCAGTTCATTGACCTGACTGAGTGCCTCAAATCCCTCAATGCCAGCGTCACCACCAAGATCGCCGACCATCACCAGCGGACCGCGTGGCGTATTGAAGACCTGGTAATAGTCGCCACCAGTCTTCGCTCCGGCGCCGTGCTTGGCCGTGCAGAGGAGCCTCGAGAGCTCGACAATTGGCGGCGGAAGCAGCAACTGATGGGCCTGTGCCGCCATCTGCTGCTCCGCTTGCTGGAGCCCCATCTGATAAGCGGCGTCGAGCTCATTCTCCGCAACCTCGACGACCAGACTCTTCGGCCGTCGCGACCCGGCCACGAAGACCAGCAGCGTCATCCCGAGAATCGCGAGCCGAAACCAGGGGGCGTGTCCGGCATAGAGCGTGAGTCCAAGGTAGAAGAGCATCGCATAGCCCCCCGCCGTAAGCACCAGACCGATTCGGTATCGGTTCGCCGCCACCGCGAGCAGCGGAAAATAGCAGAGAAAGAGCCCCGTCCCCAGCTCTGCAAAAAGCCCCTGCTGCCCCTGCTGAAGCACGGCAAGCAGCCCAAGGTTGACCACCGTGACGTCGATCAGCGTATTGGCGGCCACCTGACTGGTCGTGGCCCCACTGCCCTGACGCGATCGGACTACCATCATCACCACCAGCCAGCCAATAGTCAGCGCCAGACAGATCAACTTCGTATTGTCGGGACGATCCCACGTCCATCCCGTCGCCACCGCGAAGACCACGGCAAAAAATAGCCGAACCTTGCCCGCCCAGCTCTCTGTCGCTCGGACATGCTCTGTCAGTGCCGCATCCAGATGGGATGAAAAATTGTTCTTGATCAGCTTGATCGCTGCCGCATTAACTTTTGCCATTGTTCCGGGGCTCCTTGCCATTCCATCTCAAGACGGTTTTACTCACGACGGGTTATATCTGAGACGACACAGACCAAACGCCAAACTATCGGGCCTCTGGGCCAATCTTGCTGCCAGTCTCTCTCGAAGTCGATGCAATAAAATACTTCATCCGCCCCGCCACGTCAAAATAGCCGCGCCAGTCGACCATCCAGCCATCATTATCAACCATGTGAAACCTGGCCCAAACCTGACTTAAACCTCACTTAAACCTTGTCAATCCCCCGGCCCATCGGCGCGAGCCGATTATTTCGAATGCGGTTTTGTCCTACGTTTTGAATTGAGACAGGTCGTGTTAGACTGAAATTTGGTCCTGTTTTAGTCGGTGGCAGTATCAGCCTGAATCCAATTCGCCCCGGGGCGAATTCGGAAGATCAGGCCAAGATCGTCAGAAAGGAGCATCACCGGGATCGATGCGAGCAATGATCTTAGCGGGTGGAGATGCGGCGCGGTTGCGTCCGCTAACTGTATACACACCGAACCCCCTGGTTCAAATTGCCAACCAGCCACTTTTAAAATACCAGATCGAGATTCTGAAACGGGCCGGCTTTCGTGAGATGACACTCGTTCTTGGATACCATTCCAGCCGGATCGAGGACCTGATCGGAGATGGTCGCGAGGAGCACATCCGGATCAGATACGAAGAGCAGAGCAGCTCACAGGGTACGGCCGGGGCGTTTCGCAGTGCCATGGGCGCGGCCATCGAGCCAGCGGTCGTCATTTATGGCGACATCCTGACCAACCTCCATCTTGACCGGATGATCGCCTTTCACCGTGAAAAGAAGGCGCTCGTCACGATTGCCACGGTGACCGTCGAAAATCCATCATCGTACGGCATGATCCTCGCCGAACCTGATGGCCGCATCGGCAGCTTCATCGAAAAGCCGAAAGCCGCCGAACTATCGGGAAACACGATCAATGCCGGCATCTATGTCATCGAGCCACAGATACTGCGCATGCTTAAAGAGATCCCGGTCGGAGAGAAGTACTCCTTTGAGGAGCAGCTCTTCCCGGGGCTGATCAACGCCGGCCATCCCGTTTACGCTTACCACTGGACTGGATACTGGAACCATCTCGGAAATGTTCGAAGCTATCTCGAAGCCAACCTCGACGTGCTGGCTGGTCGGCTCAAGGGCATCCCCCTTCAGCACCAACTAAATCACCAAACGGGCACAAACGCCGCGGCTGCCGATGGCACGGAAGTGGCGCGGATCGACCAACTCTCATTCATCGATCCAACCTCGACAATCAAGCCCGGGGCCGAAATAGTAAACTCTGTCATCGGCCCGAACTGCTTCATCGAGGAACGCGCCCACATCGAAAATTCGGTACTGCTCGCCGGCGTCCGCGTCGGAAAAGCGGCCGAGATTCGCCACTCCGTCCTCGGAAAAAGCTCGATCATTGGACGGAATGTCCGAATCAACGATGCGGTACTCGGCGACAAGACATCGCTCGCCGACTACTCAATGGCTTAAAACAGTTTTTTCACCAATCAACCACGAGTCACGATTTTTTGGATTGAGGCCCCGGTCGGGCCCGACACAGAACCCACACAACCCACATAAATATGGCGCAAATCAAATTTGGAACCGATGGCTGGCGGGCACGAATCGCCGAGGACTTCACCTACGACAATCTGGAGATCATCACCCAGGCGCTGGCCGATTATCTGAAATCGCTCAACCCGACTGGCCGTAATTCAGTCCTTGTCGGATATGACAGGCGTTTCGCCTCGGATCTCTTCGCACAGCGTGTCGCAGAGGTTCTGGCGGGCAATGACATCGTCGTCGACCTCTACACGCACGATGTACCCACGCCACTCGTCTCGTTCGAGGTCAAGCGGCGGCGGCTCGACGGCGGAGTGGTGATCACTGCGTCGCACAATCCCCCGGACTTCAACGGCTTCAAATTCAAGGCGGCATACGGTGGAGCGGCGACGCCTGCAATCACCAACGAGATCGAGAAACTGATCGGGCAGACAACGCCCAAACGAATGCCACTCGAGCAGGCGACCAAACACGGCATCTGCAATGTGATCTCGCCGAGCAACGATTACCGCCACCACCTCGAAAATTTCGTTGCAATCGAAGAGCTGCGAAAGGCCGACGCGCTGATTATCGCCGATCCGATGCACGGCACTGGCGGCCGCTGGATCGAAACAATGCTTTTCGGGGGAAATCTGCGGGTCGAAACGATCCGTGCGCGACGCGATCCACTCTTTGGTGGAGTTCTGCCCGAGCCAATGCCGTGGAGCCTCGACCTGACCGCCAGAACGATCCGCGAACGTGGCGCGCTGATGGCGCTGATCACCGATGGCGACGCCGACCGCGTCGGAGCCATGGATGAGAATGGCGAGTACATCAATACCCACCAGATTCTGATGATCCTGCTGCTCCACCTCGTTCGGCAACGTGGCTGGAAGGGATCGGTCGTCCGAACATTCTCGCAGTCGGTCATCGTCAAACGGATCGCGGAGAGCTACGGTTTCAGGCTCTTCGAGACGCCGGTCGGCTTCAAGCATATCGGCGAGATAATGCTCGATCCGGAGAACGATTTTCTGATCGGTGGGGAGGAGTCGGGGGGAATCGGCGTCCGTGGCCACGTCCCCGAACGTGACGGCATCCTCAACAGCCTGCTCCTGCTCGAAGCGGTACTGGCATCGGGAAAGAAACCCTCTGAGCTCGTTCGCGACATCTGGCGGGAGTTCGGCGAATTCCACTTCGAGCGGCGCGACCTTCACCTCCCGATGGAATCGGGACTCCGGCTGCTTGATGAGCTCCGGAACCGGACACCATCGGATCTTGCCGGCTATGCGGTGACCGGAGTCGCGACACGCGATGGCGTCAAGCTGCTCTTCGAGGATGAGAGCTGGATCCTCTTCCGCCAGTCCGGAACCGAGCCGCTCCTTCGCGTCTATTGCGAGGCGACAACCGTAAAGAAGATGACCGCGCTGATGGATGCCGGCGAGGCAATGGCCCGCCAGTCCTGAGCTCCGGACG
>JBEIMN010000231.1:0-5532 GCA_040378705.1 Acidobacteriota bacterium | reverse complement strand
TGACCCCGAGCCGGTTCGAACTGCTGTCGACCGTTGTCGCCATCTCGCTCGCGACGATATTTATCGTCTCGGTCGCAATCGCACTCGGCTTGAGAACGATATCCAAATTTCGCGTCTGGCCAACTCCAAGGACGAGATCGCTCACCTTCACCTCGGCAAAGCCCTGCGCCTTGATCGTCATCCGATAGCCACTCGGCCTCAACTGCAGGATCGAATAGACGCCCTCACCGGACGCAACCGCCGAACGCTCGAGGTTGAGTGCATCGGATCTGATCGTTACCGTGGCCCCGGGGATCACCGCGCCAGTCTCGTCCCGCACCACGCCCTCGACACTTGCCACATCCTGCTGCGCATATGCCATCGGATCGATCAGACCCGTCAGGGCCAGACCAAGAATCAGCAACAGAACCTGCCGCCAACGATTTGAACCTTTAATTGACATGTATTCTCCTCACTTGAGTCTCCTGATACCTTCTCCAAACGGGAATCGGACCCAGGTCAGGCCCGACCGATACTCTTTTTCCAAATAAGAGATCCTACTGACCATCGGTTAAGTGACCGTTAACCGAATCTAATGTCTTCATCAGAGAAGAGTTAAATTTGCGTTAAATGGAAAAAATTGGGGCAGATCGGAGGTTCCCGGGAGATGGGGCAGGTCACCGCGAGGTGGAGACAGGAAGTACTTGCTTTTTTCCGTCAAACCGTAGTTTGATAGCTTCTTCACAGGCTCACAGGTCAGTTGGGTTCATCGGCCAGTTTGGGCTGAAAAGCCCTTTGCGAGTCGTTCAATCGCCCACAGTAAACAGTAGACCCCGTAGACTCAGGATATTGAATAAGAGGATTCATCGGTATGAAAATCAGACCGGGCGGACAGATCGGCGTGTCAGTATTAAGGCTAAGCGTACTGACCAGTTTCGTCGCATTGGCATTATTTGGATTGGGGTATCCGCATCGCGGTATGACCCAATCGCGATTAATCGATTTCACGCGTGAGATTCGACCGATCCTCTCGGACAAGTGTTTCGCGTGTCACGGTCCGGATGCAGCGAGCCTGAAGATCAGGCTGCGGCTCGACTCGGAGAGTGGGGCGAAAGCGGATCTTGGTCGTGGAAAGCGGGCGATCGTCCCCGGCGATACGGCACGGAGCGAGCTGGTGCGGCGGATCACGGCGGAGGATGAGTCACTGAGAATGCCACCGGTCAATGCTACACACCAGCTGACGGAAGTGGAGAAGGGGCTGCTGATCGAATGGATCGCCCAGGGAGCGGCGTGGCAGCAGCACTGGGCCTTCGTGAACCCGGAACGCCCAGCGGTTCCGGCCGTCAGGGATAGCGGCTGGCCGCGCAACGATATCGACCGCTTCATCCTCGCCCGGCTTGAAAAGGAAGGGATGCGTCCGGCGCCGGAGGCCGATCGGGCAATGCTGCTTCGCCGCGTGACGCTCGATCTGACCGGACTGCCACCAACCCCGTCCGATCTCGATCAGTTCGTCCGGAGCGGCGATCAGGACGCTTATGAGAAGGCCGTCGACCGGCTGCTCGCAAGCCCGCGATACGGTGAGCGGATGGCGTCGCGCTGGCTCGACGCAGCGCGATATGCGGACACCAATGGCTATCAGATCGATGGCGACCGCTCGGCGTGGCGCTGGCGTGACTGGGTGATCGACGCCTTCAACGCCAACATGCCTTACGACCGCTTCGTGATTGAACAGCTCGCCGGCGATCTTTTGCCGAACCCGACACTGGAACAGCGGATTGCCACCGCCTTCAATCGCAATCATCGGATCAACGCCGAGGGCGGCATCGTTCCGCAGGAGTACGCCGTGGAGTACGCGGTCGATCGCGTCGACACGACCTCGACCGTCTTTATGGGGCTGACAGTCGGGTGCGCGCGCTGCCATAATCACAAGTATGATCCGCTGAAACAGAAGGAGTATTACCAGCTCTTCGCCTACTTCAATTCGATCCCCGAAGACGGACGCGCCTTCGACTGGGGCAACTCGGCGCCGTGGATCGGCGCCCCGACCAGCGAGGAGCAGCGGCAAATGGCGCTGCTCGACCGGCAGATCGCGACGACGCGAAGCGAGCTGGCGGCGGCGGAAACTGAGATCGATCGGCGGCAACGGGAATGGGAGGCCAAGCTCGCGAATGGTCGGCCGACAAGTTGGACGCCGACGCGCGACCTGCTCCTCCACCTGCCTTTCGATCACGACTCGAAACCGGTCCTCAATCAGTCGCGAATGGAGTGGCACAACGTCCAGCCGCCAAAGATCGATGAGAAGACGAAGAAACCCGTCCCACCAACCGAGGCCGATCTGGTCAAATTTATGGACGGTGAACCACACTACGTCGCAACCCCCTTCGGCGAGGGCGTGAAGTTCGATGGCCGCCTCTATTACAACGCCGGCCGGGTCGGAGATTTTCGTTACAAATCGACCAGTCGTGATTTCCGCGAGCGATTCGCGGTCGCCGCCTGGATCAATCCCGACTCGGAGCAGGGTGGCGCGATCTTCACCAAGATGAGCGACACGGTCGAGGAGCGAGACAACGGACTGCCGCGCATCGGCGGTGTCGGCCTCTTCCACGCCAATGGCCGGCTCCACTTTCAGATGGTGCGGGAATGGAACTACGACGGATACCGGTCGGAGACCGAAACGGCGCTGCCTGCGGGGCGTTGGAGCCACGTCCTGCTCCAGTTCGACGGCTTTCGCCAGTACAATGATCGTGTCCGACTCTATGTCAACGGAGTCGAACAGAAATTGAAGGTGACGCAGCCGAACTTCTACCTCTACTGGGGTCTGCCAAACCAGCCACTGCGAATCGGCGGCGGCGGCGGGCGGGAGATGCGATTCAGGGGGACAATCGACGACGTCCGTTTCTATACCCGAAATCTGAGTGATGACGAGATCGCAGTCCTCTCCACCGGCGAGTCGTTGCCGGAGATTGCGAAGATCCCGACCGGTTCGCGGACGGCCGCCCAGTCACGAAAACTGCGCGAGGCCTTTCTTGGGACAAAGGCCCCGGACTCACTTCGCCAACTGCGACAGCGCCTCGAAGAGCTTGGTGCAACGCGGCAGGGTCTGATCGACCGCTTTCCGACGCTCATGGTCATGGACGAGCTGCCGGCCCCGCGTTCGACATTCCTTCTCAGGCGTGGAGCATATGACGCACCGGGCGAAGCGGTGACGCGCGGCGTGCCGGCGGTGCTGCCGCCAATGCCGGCGGGCCTTCCGGGCAATCGCCTCGGGTTGGCGCGCTGGCTGGTAAGCCCCGAGCATCCGCTGACAGCACGGGTCGCCGTCAATCGGCAGTGGCAGATGCTCTTCGGAAGCGGGCTGGTAAGAACGGTCGAGGATTTTGGCTCGCAGGGCGATCTCCCCGCCCCTCCGGAGCTGCTCGACTGGCTGGCAGTCGAGTTGCGATCTGGCGGGTGGGATCTTAAATCACTGATCAGGAAAGTGGTCACCAGCGCGACCTACCGGCAATCGGCCGCGATCGATGGCGATAAGCTGCAGCGTGATCCGGAGAATCGGCTCCTCGCCAGAGCCCCACGGCTGCGGCTTTCGGCCGAGATGATCCGTGATCAGGCACTCGCCGTCTCCGGTCTGCTGATCGAAAAGGTTGGCGGCCCGTCGGTCAAACCCTACCAGCCTGACGGACTTTACAAGGACATGGCCTTTGGCGGACTGATCGGCTACAATCCTGATCGCGGCGAAGGGCTCTGGCGGCGCAGTCTCTACACTTTCTGGAAACGGACTATTCTCTCACCGACGATGCAGGTCTTCGATGCCTCGGCACGCGAATTCTGCACCGTTCGCGAGACGCGGACAAACACGCCGCTCCAGTCCCTAAACCTGATGAACGATGTCACCTATCTCGAAGCGGCGCGTGTGCTTGCAGAGCGTGCAATGCATGAGGGTGGAGCCGGAACGGACGATCGGCTGGCGTGGGCGTTTCGTGCCGTCACGGCGCGGACTCCGGTCGAACGCGAGCGACAATTGATGCGCGGCTATTTCGACTCCCAGCTCGCCTGGTATTCGGCCCACCCGAACGAGGCGACAAAGATCCTCAGCAGCGGTGTAAAACGGCACGATCAACGGATCGCCCCACCCGAGCTCGCCGCCTGGTCGATGGTCGCGAGCCTGCTCTTGAACCTTGACGAGACGATCAACAGGCAGTAAGTCGGCAGAACCCGGCTGTGATAAGCCGGTACAGCGGAGGCAGAAAATCGAATGAAGAACCGATCAAACACGACAGATAACGCCCTCATGATGACGCGCCGGCACTTCCTTGGGCGCTCGAGCCTCGGGCTTGGAACGGCCGCCCTCGCGACACTGCTCGCCGCTGACGGCCTTGGCGCTCAGGAATCGATCCTCCCCCAGCCACACTTCAAGCCGACGGCGAAGCGTGTCATCTACCTCTTCCAGGCTGGTGGCCCGTCGCAACTCGACCTGTTCGACCCCAAGCCTCTGCTCGAAAAGTACCGTGGTCAGAACCTGCCCGACTCGATCCGCCAGGGGCAGCGGCTGACCGGCATGACCGCCTATCAGTCGAGCTTCCCAACCGCGCCATCCAAATTCAAGTTCGCGCAGCACGGAAAATCCGGAGCGTGGCTAAGCGAGCTGCTGCCGCACCACAGCGGGGTCGTCGACCAGCTCAGCTTTGTTAAATCACTCCATACGGAACAGATAAACCACGATCCGGCAATCACGGCCGCACTGACCGGCTTTCAGCTCGCCGGCCGTCCAAGCCTTGGCGCCTGGCTCTCTTACGGACTTGGAAGCGAGAACAAGGATCTGCCCGCCTTCATCGTCATGGTCTCAGTTGGGCGCAGCGGCGGCGATCAGCCCCTCTACGACAGACTCTGGGGCAATGGCTTTCTTCCGTCGAAATACCAGGGTGTCAAGTTTCACAACGGCCCCGATCCGGTCCTCTATCTGTCAGATCCGCCAGGCGTCGATCGTCAGGTCCGCCGTAAATTCCTCGATGACCTCGGCGAACTGAACGAACTGAACGCCGCCCGCTTCGGAGATCCGGAGATACTGTCGCGGACCGCGCAGTACGAGATGGCCTTCCGAATGCAGTCATCGGTTCCCGAACTGATGGATCTGAAGGGTGAAGCCGAGAAGACGCTCGAACGCTATGGTCCGGACGCACGAAAACCCGGCACCTTCGCGTTCAACTGCGTCATGGCACGACGGCTCGCCGAGCGTGGTGTCCGCTTCATTCAGCTCTTCCATCGCGGCTGGGACCAGCACGGCGAGCTGCCAAAGAATATTGTCAAGCAGGCACAGGATACCGACCAGCCATCCGCGGCACTGATCCAGGATCTGGCGGAGCGGGGGCTCCTCGACGACACGCTGGTCATCTGGGGGGGCGAGTTCGGACGAACTGTTTACTCGCAGGGGAAACTTACCGAGGACAATTACGGTCGGGATCATCACCCGCGCTGCTTCACCGCCTGGCTTGCCGGCGGTGGGATCAAACCCGGCATGTCGATCGGCGAGACCGACGACTTCAGCTACAACATCGT
>JBEIMN010000230.1:0-5534 GCA_040378705.1 Acidobacteriota bacterium | reverse complement strand
GCCTCCGGCCCGCATGCTCCGGTACCGAGCCGCTTTGAGATGAAACAGAGCGCAGAAAACCTTGCAGAGCTGTGCAGGTGGTGGTCGAAGGCGCGCCGGTAGTATGGGGCAGTAATGGGCCGTAATGGGCAGGCAGGTGAGTTTGAATCTGAGACATGCGGGCCCCGGCCCCCAGCCAGTGCCACTGCTACCTTTCCTGAGACCCATTGTCGCCTTTGTCTGGGCGACGTGGCATGGCGATTGGCGTGACTTTGAAAAAGCCCTGCCCGCTCCGTGCTCCCGTGCGCCCGTGCTAATTGACTTATTCACTGAAGGCTTTATTGACGCGAAAAGAGGGCGGGATCGCCACACCGGCTACCCCGCCCTCAAATTGAGATCGACCGTGAGATCACTGGACTATGAGCTCACCCACCTACGCCTTCAAATCCCCCATCACCTTGAGAAGCGCCGTCTTGAATTTCGCCATCTCTTCCCGCGTTCCTACCGTCACACGGGCATGAGTCGGCCAGGCCGGCCAGACACGACCGATGTAGATCTTCTCTTTCTGCAATGCACTGACCAGCCGCCGCGCCGGCATCTTTGCGTCGAGCATGAAGCAGTTGCTGACCGACGGAACGAACGAGATGTTATTCTTCTCGAGGAACGAGAAGGTATCCTCACGAACATCACGAATCAATTTGCGCCGCGTCGGGATGAGAGTTTTGACATTGAGGCTCGCCGTCGCTCCGATCATGCCCGTCAGTGGCATTGCGCCCGCCCCGAAATTCCTGAGCTTCGCAATCAGATCCGGACGCCCCATCGCACATCCGGCCCGCAGACCTGCCATGCCATAGAGCTTCGAGAAGGTTCGCAAAATGATCAGATCCTTGTCCATCGCCACAAGATCAGATGACAAGGGTTCATCACTGAGATGAATGTAGGCCTCGTCGAGCAGCAGCAGCGTATCCTCTGGCTTGTTGGCAAGCGCCCATTCGATATCCGACTTCGGTGTAATCGTTCCGGTCGGATTGTTCGGATTGCAGATGTAGATCACGCCGCCCTTCTTCTCGTGCGCAACCCTGACCATCGCTTTGACATCGTGCGCGTGGGTTGGTGTGAGCGGAACCCTGATCACCTTCGCGCCGATAAACTGCGCGGCACGCCCGCCGGCCTCATATCCGGGATCGGCCGTGATGAAGGGCTTCTCCTTCGAACAGTACGCCAGCACCGCCCGATGCAGTGGATCGCTCGATCCCGGAAACGGCATGATGTACTCCGGGTCGAGCCCCTCCTGTTCAGCGAGGGTCTTCGCGAAGGTATCAGTCTCCTCGTAGAGGTATCGACCTCCCTTCGCCACCACCTTTGTAATCGCCTCAATCGCTTCCGGACAAGGCCCAAGCGGGTTCTCGTTGGCATTGATCTTGACCGCGTCCGGTGGAAGCGGTCCAAGCTTCGACAACTGCGCCAGCGCTGTCTCATTGTAGAAAGGGAGACTGGCGCCAGTCGCGAGCAGTGCCGCCATCCGACTGAAACTGCGCCTTGAAATACCAGGGGTTGAAACTGGTGTTGCGGATTTATCTCTGTTCATTTATTCGATCCTCCGGAGGACTATGATTTATAGTTAATGTTGAGGAGGTCCCGGCAGGGCTCTCCCTGATTATGATCAATGTTTTTTCAAGCTGGTCGTCAGAAGTCCGTCACCACGACACCTGACCGATGCAATCTCTGAAAGGATTCCGGTTCGTTCGATCAGCGCATAGATGCCCTGATCGAGTCCAACCAGGTGAAGGTGACCACCAAGAGTTCGCTGCCGCTCCCCGAGCCGACGCAGACAGTCGACCGCTGCTGAATCGATCGGGCCAGCCTCCGTCAGATCAAGAACCATCTCTCCAGCCGTCATCCGGTGCGAGAGCTGATTAAGGATCTTTTCGCTCGATCCAAAGAATAATGGCCCGGTCAGACGATAGATCTGGACCGCTCCCGTCAATCCGACCGACGGAATATCAGGCTCTACCGTAAAATCCCCTGCCTCTTTATCTGAAACTGGCGTGCCCACAGGCTCCGGTTGATGAGGAAGGTGCGTGATCAGCTTCAACTCCGTCGACTGCGCAGACCTTTCGACGAAATGGAGCATGGCGACAAACATCCCAATCCCCACCCCAACGATCAGGTCGCTGACGATCACCAATCCAAAGGTCAGAAAGAAGAGCGTCGCGTCGAGCCTGCTCCCACGCCTGATCTCCCGAAACCGCTCGACGCCAATCAGCTGAATGCCGACCGCAACTGTCACCGCCGCCAGAACTACCAGCGGAATCTGACTGATCAGGTGGCGCATCGGCAGCAAAAAGACGACCAGCACCGCACTGTGCGCGAATACTGACCAGCGGCTCACCGCTCCCGCACGCTTGCTGGCCACTGTCCGCGCCAGCATTGCCACCCCCGGCGGCGCTCCAAAGAAGGGACAGGCAAAGTTTGCAACACCCTGCGCGATCAACTCGCGGTTGAAACGAACCTCACCCCCTTCAGACTTGAGTCTGTCCGTGACAACGATCGTCAACAACTGATTAATGGTGATCAATCCCGCCAGTGTCAATGCCGGATTGAGCAACGCCGAGAAGTCGGAAAAGTTGACGGTCGTCAGACTCGGCCGCACAAAACTCTCCGGCAATTCACCGACTCTGGCTACTGGAATCCCCGCAAAATGGGCGAATAGTGACGCGATAACCACGGCCACCAGCGATGCCGGCACGCGCTTTTCAAACTCCGGGGCCAGCCTTGGCAACAGAAACATCGTCACCATCACCAGCATCCCGACCAGAAAGACTCCACCATCAGTCTCACGCAGGTGCGAGAGCACCACCTGGATATCATCAACGACGCCCAGATCAAATCCCGCCGGCGCAGGATTGATCCCGAAGAGCGCTTTCAACTGGGAGACAACAATCACCACTCCCAGCCCGCTCGTAAAGGCTCCGATCACCGAAGCCGGAAGATAATTGAAAAATCGGCCCCATCGCATGACCCCGATCAGAGTCATGATCAGGCCACTGATCACCCCCGCCGCCAGTGCCGCTCCGACTCCGTGCGTCCTGACCAGCACGGCAAGCACCGGAACCATCGTCGCCGAGAGTCCACTGACCACGATCGGCGCCTTCGACAACATCCCGGAGATCGCTCCCCCAATGATCGAAGTATAGAGTCCGGCCTCGGGGCGCAATCCCATCGCGATCGATAACGCCATCGCATAAGGCACCGCAATCAGCGCGGCGACTGTTCCTCCCAGAAAGTCGCCACGCCACTGCGACAAGTTTCCGGATACTCGTTTAATGATGATATTACTTAACACTTCGAGTTCCGTTGTCCTTTCCAGACTTTACCAGAAGAGTCGGACACTCAACTGGACTACCCGAGCAAAATTGGCCTGTGCCGTGATTTTGCCGAATGAACTGCTGCCAAATGTCGTGTTCGGCGCACGAAATACTGGTGTATTGAAGGCATTAATCGCTTCCAGCCGGAACTGTGCCTTCAGATTTTCAAATATCACAGTGTCCTTGGTCAGTCCGAAATCCCAGTTGCGCTGCCCGGGGCCGCGCAGGTCGATCGACCTTGTCATCGTGCCAAACGTCCCGGCCGGAGCCGCAGAGAAGGCCGCTGTGTTGAAATATCCGCCATCGGATGCCAGTGATGAGAGCGCGCGCTTCAACGCCCCCTCAGCCGCGAGCGGCTGTCCGGCAACCAGGTTTGGCCGCTGCCCCGTGCTGTAGGCATTCGAGTTGTTGCTCGACTGTGTGATCGAAAGCTGATACCCGCTCTGCATCGTTCCGATGAAGTTGACCTGCCAGCCACTTACGAGCGGCTTCACCCAGCCATTGCCGTTGAGCCACGCCTTGCCGCTCCCGAATGGCAGCTCATAACTTCCACTAACCAGTGTCCGATGGCGCAGATCGATCGAGGCAAGTGTGTATTCACGCGAAAGGTCATAGATGTTCGGCACAAATCCTGATGTACCGGAAAAGAAGTTGCCCTGGCCGATGATGTTGTCCTTCATCTGGCTCAGTGTGTAGGAAGCGAGGAAGCTGAGCCCGGAGGTCAGCCGCTTCTGCCCCTTGACCGTGAACGAATTGTAGAGCGATTTACCGTCACTCGCCCCGTGCACGAAGATGTCACCGAACTGCGGGAATGGCCGGAGCAACTGCCGTTTCTGAACCGTCGCCCCACTCAGAAACCCGCTCGCGATCAGCCCTGAAAAAGGATTAGCGACCTGTGTCAGAAGGTTCGGATCGGTCAGCTTGTCAGCCGTCAGCTGATTGATGTTGAAGGTCGAGTCGTTGATGCCGCCAATCTGCAACGCCGTCCCCTTGCTGCCAACGTAACTGAGCGTCGCCGTAATCCCCTTGGGAAGCTCCCGCTGCAGGTCGAACGAGTACTGCTGAACATAGGCTGCACGCCGGTTCTGATCGACATAATGGATCGTGTCGCCAACATTGGTCAGCAGGCCACGCGAGTTGCCAATTGGCTGATTGAGTCCGTTTGGAAAGGGATTCGCGAGAGTCGCCCCCGGGGCAACCGTCGTGATCGAGGAGAACCCGAGCGCACCAAGACCGGTGATCGAGAAGGCGAAGATCGGCGGCGCCCAGAAGATGCCGTATCCTCCGCGAATCGTTGTCCGCCCACTCATCCGATAGGCAAAACCGACTCGCGGCGCATACTTGTAAAAGGTCTGCGTCTGCGCTTCCGCTGCCCCATTGACTCCGGCATAGAGCAGCCCTCCCTTCAGGTCAAGCCCCGGCACCTTGAGCGGACTTGGTGCGCTGCGATCGAATCCAACTGTCATCCGATTGCTCCGCTCACGCAACCCGGTCTCGATCTCGTACCGCAGACCGGCGTTGAGCGTCAGCTTTGACGTGACTCGAAAGTCGTCCTGCAGATAGATTCCGCCATAGTCGAGATAGGCCTGGATCGGTTTGGCGATCTGCGCCGTGTTCGAACGCGTCGTGTCGATACGGCCGAGCAGCATGTTCGCAATCGCATTGCCCGTCACCGAACCGTCGAAATAGAAGATGCCGCTCGCCTGCCCATACTCGGTGAAGTCTGTCGCCAGTCGCCTGTAATCGGCGCCCATCTTCAGACTGTGCTTGCCAAGCAGCTTTGAGACGCTCCCAAGCAGGTTGTGCGAATAGTAGATCTGATCCGAAGGCGCCGCCGATCCGAAGGCCGCATTCGATGCACCATAAGCATTGCCGACCACAAAGACCCGCGGAAACTTCCTGAAATTGACATCCTTGATGAAACTGTTCGGAAAGCCAAGCTGCGTCGGATCGAACCCGGCACTGACCGTCGTCGTGTTGTCTCCAAACGTGTTGTAACCATATCGCAGACTGAGCACCGTCGTCGCGTTGAGCGAAGTGATGCTGTTGACCGCCAGCGCGTGAACATTGCGGAAGAGGAGATACCCGTTGGGATTGGCGACGTTGCCATAGTAATCTGCCTCAGGCTCGCGGCTGCCATAGTGGGCATAAAATCCGCTCAGCTTCCACGCTTCCGTCAACGAATGG
>JBEIMN010000229.1:0-5561 GCA_040378705.1 Acidobacteriota bacterium | reverse complement strand
TAGAGCCGGTCGACCAACTGCTCACACGCCGCCGGATTGAACTGGCCCGCGGCGTCGAACGGCGTTACCAGCGCCGGCAGAATTCCTCTCAACTCAGCCATCTTTTTCCTCTCCAGGTTCTGACGGTTCAGAAGATTTGCTGAAAGAAGTCACGCGGCAGCTTATCGAGCGTCGCGACCGTCCAGTCACCTTCGAGCCGCGGGTGTGTCGTCTGAACAGCGACCGACCTCATTCCAGCCCGCCGTGCCGCCTCGATGCCGGCCGGCGCATCCTCAATCACGATGCAGTAGTCTGGATCGACACCCGCCTCCTTTGCCGCTGCCAGAAAGACGTCGGGATGCGGCTTGCCGTGCGCCACCTGATCCGCAGACATGACCGCGTCGAAATAGTGACGGACGGGATGGACGGCAAAGATCGCCTCGACATTACCACGCGGCGCCGATGTCCCCAGTGCCTGGAGCCAGCCATCCTCACGCAGATTGACAAACCACTGCTCGACTCCCGGCAGCAGCCCGATTCCCTGCGTGCGCACCAGGTGGCGATATGACTCTTCCTTGGCAAGCGAAAGCCGCGCCACCTCGCTGTCGCTCAGCTCCGGACTCATCCGCAACCGGAGTATCTCGTCATTGCGCCGGCCAAAGTCGGAGACATACTCCTCATAGGTCAGCGAAAAATTCTCCGCCGCCATCAGTAACTTCCAGGCCTCCCAGTGGTGAGCCTCTGAATCGATGATCGTTCCGTCCAGATCCCAGATTACCGCTTTTCTGATCGACATCCGTGATTATTCCCCGTTCTTATGATTTCGCACCGCGCTGAAGCGCAGCAGATAGTATGTCAGCAGGCCGATCGGCCCGAGCAGAAAGGTGAGCAGCAGGCACGGAACTACTTTCCAATGCGGGATGCCCACCGCGCGTGAATCGCGTGCCTCCCAGGCGCCAATGAAGAGGTCGAAGGCCAGATAATGGATCCAGCCGGTCAGAACCGACCAGTCGCTCCGAAAGAGCTTCATCAACTCGGCCAGCGAACCGAAGCCCCCCTCTGCGTCACCAAAGGTCGAAACAATCAGCACGGTGTAGGCGATCGCCAGCAATCCTGGAATCACACCAGCGTGGACCAGCCTCGCCGTCCACCGCCAGCGCGGTCCGAAGATCAGCAGCAGCCAGCCTGCCAGCGAAAAACTATTAACGATCGAAAAAATTGTCTCTGCTCTGTTCACTTCGTCGTCCTCTCTTTTTTATGAGTCGCTCATTCTACTATTTTACTCCCCGAAAGATACAGTCCCTGTAAGATAGCGTAATTCTCATCGTCGCCGTCGCCGGCAGTGTTAATCCCGGGCGAGATATCAATAATTGGCAAAATTGGCAAAATTGACACGGATGCAAAACCCGTGATAGCTTCGGGAATCGTGAAAGAACCGGCCGTAACAGAAGAGAGTAGCCGTGAAGAGCTGCGTCGGGCAATCCGGCGGCACGGCCTGATCCGTACTTACCTCGAATATTTCATTGCGGTGACGATCCTTCGTGGCGCGACGCTGCTGCCACGGCGACTGGCGCTTCGCTTCGGTGACGCGATCAGCGCGCTGGTCTGGCGGCTGCTGCCACGGCTGCGCCATTACGCACTGATCAACCTGAAACTGGCCTTTCCGGAGTTGAGTGAAGCGGAGCGTGAACGAATCGCCCGCGGCTCGTTCCGCTCGCTGGGCAGACTGCTTGGTGAGATCAGCCAATTCCCGCGGCTCAACCGGCAGAACATCGAATCGCTCGTCGTTTACGCCGGGCTGGAGAACTATCTGGCGGCGGTGGCGCGTGGGCGCGGCGTGATCTTCCTGACCGGACACATCGGGGCGTGGGAGCTTTCGGTCTATGCGCACTCAGTCTATGGCTATCCGTCATCATTTCTCGCCCGGCGAGTCGATAACCCGCTGATCGAGCGGATTGCTGAAAGCTACCGGACGATGTACGGCAACCGAAGCATCGACAAGAAGCTCGGAGTTCGCGAAGTGATCCGGACTTTGCGCGCCGGCGGGGTGGTCGGCATCCTCGCCGATCTGAATTCACTCCGTGAAGAGGGGGTCTTCTGCGACTTCTTCGGCGTGCAGGCATCGACAACGGTCGGAGTGGCGACGCTGGCGATGCGGACCGGAGCGGTCGTGCTGCCCGGCTATCTGGTCTGGGATGAGGCGACGGAGCGACACATCCTCCATTTCGAACCGCCGGTCGAGACGATCATCACCGGCAATCGCGAAGCCGATGTATTCGCAAACACGGCACGCTACACCAAAGTGATCGAGAATATCATCCGGAGATATCCCGACCAGTGGCTCTGGATCCACCGCCGCTGGAGAACCCGTCCCGAGGGGGAAGCATCTCTGTACTAAAATCATGAACTTCAAGACATTTCTGACGACATTCGGATTGATCTTTATCGCCGAGATTGGCGACAAGACGCAGTTGGCGGCAATTACGATGGTCGCGCAGACGCGCCAGCCGTGGGCAGTCTTCCTTGGAGCCTCGCTTGCCCTGACGGCAGTCTCGCTGATCGGGGTGACGCTTGGAGCGGTTCTCGCCAATCACATCAACGCTGAGTACCTGCATCGTGTCGCGGCGGTCGCCTTCATCATCATCGGCGCCCTGATGCTCTGGGGAAAGATCTGATCGATGACCGTCGAACGTCACAGAATAATGGTCATTGCCGGGGAGGCTTCGGGAGACAAGCATGCGGCCCGGCTGATTGGGGCGCTGCGCCGGCTCGCTCCGGAGCTTGAGTGGGAGGTCTTCGGATCGGGCGGCGCCGAGATGCGCGCGGCCGGAGTCGAGACGCTGGTCGATATCCGCGAGCTGGCGATCATGGGACTGCTGGAAGTGCTGCGTGCGCTGCCGCGCTTTCTGCGCGTCTTTCGCCAATTGCGGCAGGCGGCGCGGGAGCGACAACCGGAGGCGATCATCCTTGTCGACTGGCCGGAATTCAACCTGCGGCTGGCAAAGAAGCTGCGCCGGGATGGCCATCGCGTCTTTTACTATATCAGCCCGCAGATCTGGGCGTGGCGAAGATACCGGATCAGAACCATCCGCCGCCACATCGAAAAGATGCTGGTCATCCTGCCATTCGAGAAAGAGTTCTACGAAAAATATGGTGTCGATGTCGAGTATGTCGGCCACCCACTCCTTGACAGCGTCCGCGTCGGAAGCAGCCGCGAGGAGTTCTGCCAAAAGCACAACCTCGATCCGGAACGAAAGATCATCGCCTTTCTCCCGGGCAGCCGCCACTCGGAGATCCGCTACATTTTGCCGCCACTGCTTGAGACGATCACCCGGCTGCGCGATGTTCATCCCGACTGGCAGTGCGTGCTGCCACTGGCGCGAACCCTCTCCCGTGCAGAGGTCGCGAGCGTCGAAGGGCTGACGATCATCGAAAATGACACCTGCAACGCAATTGCCGCCGCCGACCTTGCGGTAGTCGCGAGCGGAACGGCGACCCTTGAGACGGCGATCATCGGCACTCCACTGATCGTCGTCTACCGTGCATCGGAACTCAACTGGCGAATATTCCACCCATTGATCCGTGTTCCGTGGGTCGGGATGCCGAACCTGATCGCCGGCCGGCAGATCGCACCCGAGCTGCTCCAATCGGAACTCAATTCGGAGAGACTAATGGCCGAGATCACCGCGCTGCTTGGTGACCCGGCGAGGCTTGCCAGGACGCGGGAGGAGATGGGGCGGGTTCGGGAACTGCTCGGTGAGGCCAACGCTTCGGAGCGGGCGGCAATGAGCATTATCAACAAACTTGGGCATCCATAAACCTGGGCATCAACCGCGTGGAGAACGACAATGAAAAGAGTGCTGGCCGGCGTCATCGCCGTAATTACAATCCTGACGACCACGATCTTCGCCCAGGTTCGTGAACTTCCCTCTCCGGCGAATACCGGCAGCGCCATGCCAAACCTGACGGTCTCGCCTGACGGTAAAGTCTATCTGAGCTGGATCGAGCGGCTTGATGGGGGTCGTGCGTCACTCCGCTTTGCCGTTCGCGAGGGGAATGGATGGTCGGCGCCACGTGTCATCGCCGAAGGCGCCAACTGGTTCGTCAACTGGGCCGACTTCCCCTCGCTGATTGCCCTGAAGAATGGTCGAAAGGTGACGCTCGCCGCTCACTGGCTGGTCAAGAGCAGTCCGGAGACATTCGATTACGATGTTCACATCTCCCGCTCATTCGATGGCGGACAAACCTGGGAGAAGCCCTTCATACCGCACCGCGACGGTGTCCGTGCCGAGCACGGCTTCGTCTCGCTCGCCCCAGCATCAGATGGAGAGCTTGCCGCCGTCTGGCTCGATGGCCGCGAAATGAAGACCGGCGGCACTACTCACGACCAGGGTCACGGTGGACACGGCAATATGACCCTCCGCTATGTCAGGATCCGTCGCAATGGCCGGCTGACTGAAGAGGCAGTTCTCGATGGCCGCGTCTGCGAATGCTGCCAGACAGCGATGGCCATGACCACTGATGGCCCGGTCGTCACCTATCGCGATCGTTCCGAAGATCGAAGCGAGATTCGCGATATCTCGATCACCCGCCTCCGGAACGGTCGCTGGACCACTCCGCGTTCGGTCGCCGCCGACAACTGGGAGCTGACCGGCTGCCCCGTCAATGGACCGGCAATCGCCGCGCGCGGCCGGCAGGTCGCCGTCGCGTGGTACACGGCGGCCGGAAATCGGCCACGCGTCAGGCTCGCCTTCTCCAATGACAGCGGAGAGAGCTTCGGCGAACCAATCACCATCGATGATGGAAACCCGATCGGACGCGTCGACCTGCAACTGCTCGATGACGGCCGCGCCGTCGTCTGCTGGCTCGAAAAAATGCCGGATGGCGGCAAGCTGCTGCTCCGCCACATCGATGCTGACGGAAAGCCGGGTGGCGCGGTGACGATCGCCCCCTCCGGGACTGCCCGCTCAAATGGCTTTCCGCAGATGGTCCGGGCCGGCAACCGGCTCACCTTCGCCTGGACGGGACCGAAGGTGCTGACGGCCGAGTATGATCTCGACCAGAGATGAACTTATATACTGACTAATCCCAATCCTTCTCCTGAAATCTGACCAACTGATCCGATCTTAAAGTGGCAGATGGTCGCGAATAATCAGATGATCGACATTTTGCAGATTGGTGGTGGAACTGGCTCGAACAATCGTCCGTCCGACCTTTTGTATCCTCGATTCTATTAAGCCTGCGATCACCGCCGATGACACGGCTAAACGCCTTACTCCAGTGGTACTGTCGCCTTCCAACAGCTTCAGCGGCGACACGAAACGCCATCCGCGTCAAGCCATTGTTAGGCGTCTGCTTTCAATGACAACTGTCCGTGATGATCGTGATACCTGCTTATCGCCTCACGAATCTGTAAGGCGGGGCTCTCCACGGCGATCACACCCGCGGGTAGCGATTGCCCCAATGCAAGGTCACCCCCACGGTGAGTAACAACTAACACCATCAGGGCAGCATTCTTGGTGCGGCCAGCACTAGCCAGAATGGCTGCTGCCTCCAATGCCGATTCATGAGTCCGCTGAACC
>JBEIMN010000228.1:0-5566 GCA_040378705.1 Acidobacteriota bacterium | reverse complement strand
CTTCGATTATCACCTGAAAGGGGCGGCGAAACCGGAGTGGATGGAGCGTGGAATTCCTTACCTTGAGCGAGAGAAGGAGAAGGAGCGGTATCGATAATAGCGGATGAAGTGGATTGAAAGTAAAAGGACGAGTGGCTAACAGTTCCAGCCACTCGTCCTTTTAGTTTTATCTGCTTTTACTTTCGAACCGATATCAGGAAGTGGTTATGTTAACCACTACTGCATCATCGAACCAAGACCGGCAAGCGGAGAGGCCGATTTTGCATCCGGAACCTGGTCATATTTCTCAGGTGAAAGTACTGAGAGTCTATTGGCCGCCTTGATGCCGATCGGGGTGCTGCGCCAAATCTCATCCTTTGCAATACCAAAATAGATGTCGACTGCCTGCTGAACCTTGCCCTGAGCCTCGTAAATCTCGGCGATATTGGCATCGAGCAATTGCGTCGGAATGCTGTAAGGCTTGGTCTTGAGCTTATTGAATTCGGCGATTGCCTCGTCGAACTTACCGGAGGAGTTGAGACGACCGGCAAGAAGAAGTTTGGCCTGCGCCCCGATTTCAGAATCTTTCTGCGCCATCTCACGGATCGTCACTTCCGCCTTTTCAGGATCGAAATTGAGCTGGTGAGTTGCGGCATAAAGTCGTCCGATTTCACCATTGTAAGAAGGGTAATCGTTAGCCGCCTTGGTAAAGGCGTCATAAGACTTACGATCCTTCTCATCCTGCGTGGTGAAGGCATAGCCTTTGACATTGGCCGGGATGGGATCGGCGACAGTTGCGTTATGGTAAAGGAAGGCTTCGGCCATGGCCTCACCAGCATTGACTGACCGCCGTGAAAAGAAGAGCCAGCCGATCAGAACCACTGCAATAACTATCGCACCGATCGTCGCCCACTTGACGAGTGACTGGGAATTGCTCTTCAGCAATTTCGTAGTTTTGATGTACTGAGTCATCAAAGGATCCCGCTTGAGTTCCTCCGGGGAGATTCGCCCTTTTGCCACTTTTCTACTCCTTCAACAAGATAATCTTGGGGCCGCATAGAATATTGAACGATAGCCGGTCATCGGATTGATTGTCAAGCCATTACTAATCGACACCGATCCGGGTCTGCTCGAAAAGGGCAGTCGGGCTGGTCCATGGATTTCCATGCCGTTGAGGACTGAGGTGGTGGAGGGGATTCCCGTGTCGGACGGACGGGCCTTTCTGGTCTTTCAGCAGGACGTGCCGGCGGAGGAGCCGACGGACGTGCCGGGACGGGTGCGGGCGGCGGTGTCTCCCTGACTGGCGCGGTGGGACGTTCGACCGGTCGATCGACCGGTCGCTCGACCGATCGCTCGATTCGACGCGGAGGTGCGGTTTCACGTGGCGGCGATGGCGGGCTCGACGGTGGTGTCTGCCGGCGTGGCGGGGCTGGTGATGTAACAGTGGGGGGAGAAGGAACCTCACGCCGTGGGACCGGTTGGACCCGTGGGTCATTGCCCCTGGTGTCATTAATTGATGGAGGAACGGGACGGGTCGGGACGGGATACGATGGGCGTCCGATCTTCACATCCTGGCCATCCTGGCGCTGCGGGGTAGTTCCGGGTGCACGCTCCGGCTGCACGACCTGACCGTCAATTATTCTGGCACCACTTGATCGAGGTGGCACGACGGGCGGCCTGACTGGTGAGGGTTGAGCGTCGCCGGTGCTATTTCTGACCGGTCGATCGGGACTGCCGGGTTGCCCCCCGCCATCTCCACCAGCGACGGATGTCGGCTGACGCCGGACTACAACCGGGGTGGCGGATTCGAGACGGCGCCGGATATCAGATCTCTCGACCAGAATTGTCCTGGTTGGAGTGACGGGTAGATTTGGTTTGACATCCCAATCCTTAACAAATCCGGTTCCCGGATCGACTCCGGCCTGATTGTTTCGGGCCGGATTGTTTCGTGGTGGAGCTGAGACCTGGCCATTGATCAGCACGACGCGGTTCTCAATGAAGCGGCGGCTCTCGACACCGCTGACGCCACCCGGAGCCTGATAATTGCGCAGTTTCTCGATCGAGGCAGGAAACCGGCCTCCGTTGGCATCTTTTCCGGAGAGATCGCGGTTCTGACGACGATCATCGCGATCTTCGCCCGGGGCAAGCGGACACCAGCCCATCCATCCGCGACCATTTTGGTAACCGGTCCAGTAACCATCGCGAAAGCCATCACGGTAGCCATTGGAATAACCACCAGCTCCCCATCCGAAGAAGGCGACAAAGTGGGGTGTCCAGCGCCAGACGGGTAATGGACGTCTGGAAAATTGTATGGCTCGATTGGGAACCCAATACCAGTGCTGACGATGCCAGGCCCATCGGCCATAGTGATAGGGGATCCATCCCCACGGTTCGTGGGAGATCCAGGTCCAGCCATAAGTTCCGTACCATCGCCAATATCCAAGACGATAGGGCGCCCAGTCGGTCGGGACAGCGACTGGCGACCAGACCCATCCATATTCAGGAGTTTCGATCCAGTCTCCATACTGATCAAGATCGCGCGCGCCAGGGAGGACGTTTGGAACGTACCGGCCACTATTTTCATTTCGGACTCGGTCAAGGTCGTCATTGCGCCGGGCATTCCAGCGATCCCATTCGTCTTCATCATCCGAAAGTTTGACGACGGAAAGTTCGTGATCATTGGCCTGGATTCGAACTCTTCGTCCTTCCCTGACCGTAATTCTGCCGATCTCGGCCTGGTAGACCTCTGCTTCACCTCGCCGGACGATCAGTTCAGTCGTCCCATCCGCCGCGACGTTTATTCTATATATCCCAGTTTTGAGCAGTGTAATTGCCGCTACTGGGGTATCAATCTCAAACTCGAGTGGCTCAAACTCGAGTGGCTCAAACTCGAGTGGTTGTTCGTTGTTGATCTTCTCAAGGTCGACAACCTCAAACTGGCGCCGATCGAGAGTTTCGACCCGAAAAGTTGCCGTTCCAACCGGGAGCGCGAGTTGAAATTGACGAACGCTGAACCTGGTAAATCGCAGGTTGCTTTCTGCCGCGATTCTGACCAGATTGCGGCCTCCCAATTCGAGTTCAACTCGTCCACTCGGGCCTGAATAGAGCTGGTCGCTCTCCTCAAGCGGCAGGTTAATGGTCGCGTCGAACCAGTCATTCACTGAATCGCTGGCACGCTGGTAGCTGACTTCACCCGCGAGCAGGCTGACACGGGCGACGAGTGATCGGGTCGTTCCCTCCTGCTGTGCCATCCCGACGCCGAACGCGCCGACCAGAAGCGTGATCAGAACGCCAATCTGATGCCATCGTCCTGTTTTGAAATATTGGTTCAACATTTTCATTACCTCAGTCGCGACCTCATTCAGGATCGCAGTTACAATCTTATTCGGGAATCGACCTGCTGGTGCCTGCTGCTAATTGAACTATTCAAAAAACATTTTGATACGCAAACCACGTTCCGAAGATTCTGACCGATCAGAGTTGGCCTGCCTGCCCAATTTTCAGATCAAACGAGCAGGCTTTTGGATGACGCAAACAGTCACAGACAGACAATATCCTGAATTAGAGCTTTCGATCTGGCTGATCACTTCACTGTTTGGGCGGGCAGTGAGGGGAGCTTCAACTCCATCTTCATTCTACGCTCAAACAAACGAAATGGTATATTGTGCTCACCAATTCGTATCATTTTCTTGATGGCTTGCGCTGAAATGCCCTTTTTACTGATCGAAGCCGGTAAGAGGCTCAACGTCAGAATGAGCCGACAGTAAAATAGAAGTCCAACCGCGGTTCAGGGAGGGTTATACTGTCACACGTATTTTTTCCGCCTGGCGGGATTGTGGGTTAGTGCTGAGTAATGGGAGGCGAGGTTGTCGCGGCTATGGCAAAAGTGAAGGCAAAAACAGACCTGACATCACCTTTATTTCTGGTATTGGCGACATTTGTCTCGATTGCCCTCTGGTTTGTCCCTTACGCCTGGGTTGGGGTCTATCCTTTTCGGTTGTTCGTGACCTTCATTCACGAGGGTGGGCATGCGGTTGCCGCGATATTGACTGGTGGCTCGGTCGAAAAAATGGTGATTTACGCCGATGCGAGTGGAGAGACCTACACGGTTGGAGGCATCGCGCTGCTGATTGCAAGCGCCGGCTATCTGACGAGTGCGGCCTATGGCGCAACGATGCTGGCGATGAGCCGGAAGAGTGTCCACGCCACTAAAATGCTGCTGATCAATGCCGCTATCATCCTTGCGTTGACATTCTATTTCGGTGGAAGCCCCTTCAGCTGGACGGTCGGGATCGGACTTGTCGTCGCACTGGCGTTCTTTGCGATAAGTGCCAGTGAACCTTTCGCCCATTTTCTGCTCAATTTTCTGGCGGTTCAATGCAGCCTCAACGCCCTGTACGACGTCCGGACACTAATCTGGGTCACCTCGACGACCAGGCTTCACAACGATGCGGCGATAATGGAGCAGGTCACCTTGATTCCGGCAAGTATCTGGGCAATTGGCTGGGCCGGATTGTCACTGCTCTTCCTGGTCGTTGGCCTCTTCAATTACGCTCGTGGAGGCCGGCGATGAGATGGGCGCTTCTCGACCGACAGGCAATGGTGTAGTATTCTGTCTGTCTCAAAACGCCAATGGGATACCAATGGGACCGTTGACTATTGACCCCCGCAATTGATTTGCCTAAAAAGGAGCTGGACTGGTTTATGAAACAGAAACGTTTGCAACGCCGTCGGGAAGCCGGATTTTCGCTGACCGAGCTTCTGATCGTAGTCGCAATTATCGGAATTCTGGCCGCGGTCGCCGTGCCAAAATTGCTGGAAAATTTAAAAGTTGGCCGTGAGACCGCGACGATCAATTCGCTCCGCACGATTCACCAGAACGAGTCTCTTTACAATACGATGAAGGGCAAGTTTGCGACGCTGAAGGAGTTGAACGAGGCGGCGCTGATCGATTCGAACTATTCGAGCGGCAATCCGGTGAGCGGATATGTCTATACTGCGACCGAGGCAACACCTGATCAGTACTGTGTTCAGGCGACACGTTCGAGCCCCACCACCGCCTACAAAGATTACAATGTGACTGAAGACGGGACGATCCGCTTCGTCGAATCGAAGACTCCCAATCCGCTGCCACGTGGTGAGGGATCCCCGATTGGTTCATTTCAGGGATCGAATACCAGCGGGGCGGGTGGTGCGACACCACCGGCAAAGTAAGCTGGTTGTCTGATCGCGGATAGCAATTAACCGGAAGGCAGGCCGATCAGGGCATTCTCTGATGTTGGCCTGCCTTTTTCGCGCGTAATGCGAAAGCGCCTGATTCTGGAAGTGGCAGCGTCAACGAGACGGTAATGAACGGAATATGGCTAAAGATGACTGTGGGAAAATTGCATCGCTTTACGCCGCGTACAACTGCAAACTATAATCGATCTTTCGTTCTAAGGATCGCAGTGATTGGAGGATGATGAGGCTCATGAATCGACAGATCAGCCGTTCAATATGGTTAATGGTGGCAACCCTGGTGATGTTTCTTGCCGGGTCGATTATCCGGTCGAGTGGGGAGAGTGTAGCTGCCCGACGGCAGGATCCG
>JBEIMN010000227.1:0-5574 GCA_040378705.1 Acidobacteriota bacterium | reverse complement strand
TGGCCAAATGGCGTGAGCTAAATTCTGGTGACCGAAATCTTGACACTCCATCGGCCCATTGCTAGACTTACCAGTCATTTACAATGGAAATTTATTTCCTGTTAAATACTGTCCTGGTGCAGTTTTTTGTTTTAATCTTCCCGGATCTCCTGGCACTGATAACCATCGAGAGCCGCGGAAATCCCGGATCGATGACGAGCCCGCAGCAGCCTTGTTCTTCTGCTGCCGTTGCCCCCTGATCCTCATCCAGTAGAAGGAGTCCTTATGCCCGTATTCAATGGAATCCCCACCCCCGCTGATGGTCAGCGGATCACAGTGCAGGACGGGAAGCTGCACGTCCCGGATAATCCCGTCATCCCCTTTATCGAAGGTGATGGAATCGGAGTCGATATCTGGGCCGCTTCCGTTCGTGTCTTTGATGCCGCGGTTGCCAAGGCCTATGGTGGTCAGCGTCGAATCGCCTGGTACGAAATCTTCGCCGGCGAGAAGGCCTTCAAGCAGTTCAACGAGTGGCTGCCGAAGGGGACGCTCGAAGCGATTCAGCACTTTGTCGTCGCGATCAAGGGACCATTGACCACTCCTGTTGGTGGCGGTATCCGCTCCCTCAATGTCTCGCTGCGTCAGGTGCTCGATCTCTACGCCTGTGTGCGCCCTGTCCGTTATTTTGAGGGTGTTCCCTCACCGGTCAAGAATCCAGAGAAGCTCGACGTCGTCATTTTCCGCGAGAATACGGAAGATGTCTATTCCGGGATCGAGTTCCAGGAGGGTTCGGATCGGGCGAAGAAGCTGATCGACTTTCTCGCTGAGTGGGGCTACAACATCAATGCCGATTCCGGGATCGGCATCAAGCCGATCTCGATCACGGGAACGAAGAATCTCGTCCGTCGTGCCATCCAGTATGCCATCGATCAGAAGAAGACGATCGTCACCCTCGTCCACAAGGGCAACATCATGAAGTACACTGAGGGTGCCTTCCGTGATTGGGGCTATCAGTTGGCGAAGGAGGAGTTCCGCGATCAGATCGTGACCGAGGATGAGCTCTGGAAGGACCACAACGGCAAACTCCCCGCCGGAAAGATCCTTATCAACGATCGGATCGCCGACGCCATGTTCCAGCAGATAATCCTTCGTCCGGATGAATACCAGGTGCTTGCGACCCCGAACCTCAATGGCGATTACCTGTCGGATGCCTGCGCCGCACAGGTCGGCGGACTCGGAATGGCTCCTGGCGCCAACATCGGCGACAACGCCGCCGTCTTCGAGGCGACTCACGGCACGGCGCCAAAGTATGCCGGACTTGATGTCATCAACCCTTCATCAGTGATTCTTTCAGGCGTCATGATGTTTGAGCATCTCGGCTGGCTCGAAGCGCGCGATCTGATCGTCAATGGAATCATCAAGACAATCGCGCAGAAGAAGGTCACCTACGACCTCGAACGGCAGATGGAGGGCGCAACCAAACTGAAGACCAGTGAGTTTGCGACTGCCATCATCGAAAATATGTAATAACCTGACTGTTCGGAGAAATTGATATGGCTCGTAAAAAAATTACCGTTGTTGGAGCGGGAAATGTTGGTGCGACCGCCGCGCACTGGCTTGTCTCGAAGGAATTGGGCGACGTGGTGCTGGTCGACATCCTCGAAGGGATGCCGCAGGGCAAAGCGCTTGACCTGGCTCAGGCTGGGCCAATCGAGGGATATGACAGCGTGATCGTCGGCGCCAACGACTACAAGGCAACCGCCGATTCCGATGTCGTCGTCATCACTTCCGGCATTGCACGGAAGCCGGGCATGAGCCGTGATGATCTGTTGAACACGAACGCCGGCATCGTCGGCAGCGTGACGGAGCAGATTGCGCGGACGTCACCCAACGCGATCATCATCGTCGTTTCGAACCCGCTCGATGCCATGACGCAGGTCGCCTTCAAGCGATCCGGATTCCCGAAAAATCGCGTCATCGGCATGGCTGGTGTCCTTGATTCAGCGCGGATGAGGACCTTTCTCGCTGAAGCGCTCAATGTCTCGGTCGAGAATGTGACGGCTTTCGTCCTTGGTGGACACGGCGATACCATGGTGCCGCTGCCACGCTACTCCACCTGTGCCGGTATTCCGATCACTGAGCTTCTGCCAAAGGAGCAGATCGAGGCGATCGTCAAGCGTACCGCGAGCGGTGGTGCAGAGATCGTCAACCTTCTCAAGACCGGTTCCGCCTACTATGCGCCATCAGCGGCGGCCGTCGAGATGGTTGAGGCAATCCTCAAGGATAAGAAGAAGATCCTCCCGTGCGCAGTCTATCTCGAAGGCGAATACGGAATCAATGGACTCTTCGTTGGTGTCCCGGTCAAACTTGGCGCCAATGGCGTCGAGGAGATCATCCAGATCAACCTGACAACCGAGGAGCGCGCCGCCCTTCACAAGTCGGCCGCCGCGGTTCAGGAACTGGTCGATATCCTTAAATTGTAAGTAATTGCTGATTGAAGCCGGCCTGGAAATATGGTAGCTTCCGATACTGCCGCATTGTCGCTCCTCAAGGACGGTACTGCGGCAGTACTCTTTTTTGATTACGCAGAGTCTTTAAAGTTAAAAGAGGCTGATGAGCAGGCATGGAGAACGTGCCCGATGACCGCCCCGGGGATGTCCCGCCGGGGCCGCAAGTTTTGGCTAGGCAGATGTTGGCTGTGCAGATGTTGGCTAGGCAGATGCAGGAGACAGTAATTCCATGGCAGAAGTTGGCAACCCCGACAAGGATGGCGAGTTGTGAGCGAGAACAAGGAAATCACCGGAAAAGAGAAGATTCTGAAAGAGCTGAAGGCGCTCGAGTACGAATTCACGATCGAATTGCCAAAGGCCCTCCGAACGGCGGCGGCGCTTGGTGATCTGTCGGAAAACTCGGAATACAAGTATGCGCGGGAGCGACAGGACTACGTTCGCGCCCGAATCCGCCAATTGCAGCAGCAGATGGCCAAGCTCTCGAGCATCGATGTGAGCAAGCTTCCACGGGATCGTGCCTCCTATGGTTCGACACTCGTGCTTCGTGACATGGATCGTGGCGTGGAGATAACCTACCGGCTCGTGACACCGGAAGAGGCAGATTACGAGCAGGGATTGATCTCGACCTCTTCGCCAATCGGTAAGAGCCTCCTCAACAAGGAGGAGGGTGATGAGATTAGGGTTCAGACGCCGAATGGAGCGCGCAACTTCGAGATAATCAGGATGACGACTATTCATGATAAAGAGTAGTGGAGCCCACGAGGAGGGGAGATGATGAAGCACTGTCTGGACGCTTCGGTCGGCTGTGTGGACTTGTCGCTGCTCGCGGTGATACTATTCTGGTTTATTCAGATTAAGTAACAGGTTCAGTTATTTACGTAAACAGACAGGTGCTGCTCATATGGAATCGGGTTCCGCTTCGACATCCGTGCTGAGACGAATAGCTGCTATGGCGCTGTTGCTCGCCGTTTTTGGTCTGAGCGCACTCTTCGTCATGTACGTTTCATTGCGTGGGCGAACAGTCAGGGTTCCGAACGTGGTCTCGCTCAAGGAGTCCGTCGCCCAGGATGAGCTCGAGAGCAGTGGATTGACCATCCAGGTCCGTGGACGTGCCCCGCACCCTCAGATTCAGGCGGGTGCCGTTACCGATCAGTCTCCCGCGCCTGGAACGACGGTCAAGACGGGCCAGTTGGTTCGCGTCACGCTGAGCCTCGGATTGCCTCCGGCTGAGCCCGGAAAAAATTGATACGCGTAAAATCGCGATAAGACCGAATTGATTTTGATCAAGCTTGTTTGGAGAATGTCGGCAAATTGTCCGTCGTGGCCCGTTCCATTGTCGGTTCAAGTTTATCATCGAGGAGTGTCCTTAGTTATGAGTCAGAGACGTTCAGTTATACACGCCGGATGTGACACATTTGGCAATCGGCCTAACCTCAAAAAGGGGGAAAAAGGGGAAATTGGCGGCAACGGCGGCAGGCCAGGCTATTGCGGACTGATTTTTTTGGTGGGGCTGATCTCGATACTGACCGCCTGCGGCGGAGCAAAGAACAAGGTTGGCGAGAACGCGACCGTTCCCGGGCGTGACAAGGAGCTTTACGAGCAGGCTTCGCAGAAGGCGCGCAAGGGACGCTACGATGAAGCGAGACTTCTCTATAACGTCGTCATTACCACCTACGCCGACAGCGAATTCCTTCCACTAGCCAAGCTGGCGATCGCCGATTCATTCTATCTCGAGGGTGGGACGAGCAACCTCGAGCAGTCGATCGGCGGTTACAAGGATTTCGCGCAGTATTTTCCCACCCATCCCAAGGTATGTGACGTCAAACATAAGATTGCGCACGCGCTGATGCGGCAGATGGGCGCCTACAATCGTGATGCGAGCAAGGCCAAGCAGGCCGAGTTCCAGCTCAAGGCGGCATTGCAGAGCTGTCAGATGGCCGAGGTTCGTCCGTCGATCGAGAGTGATCTTAAGGACGTGCAGCAGGTGCTCGGGCTGCACGAACTGGACGTGGCGCGTTTTTATATCAATACCCGCCAGGCCTACAAGGCCGGCGAGTCACGACTTCGTGACATCATCAACCAGTATCCATTCTTCAGTTACTATGACGAATCACTCTACCTTCTTGGTGTCTCCCTGATCGAGCAGGAGCAGCCAGAGGAAGCGGCAGAATATTTCACCAAACTTGTCCGAGATTACCCGAATAGTGAATTCACGAAATCCGGACGTGAATACCTCGAGAAGCTTGGAAAGGCTATTCCGACCCCGGCAAACAGCAATCCGGCCCCGGTTCGTCCCAGTTTTGTCGGGAAGTTTGGGTTGATTATTGGAAACAACGGCCTTGAGATTTCTAAGGATGGCGTTCTTTTGAGCAAGACCGGCGAAGAGAAGGTTGATGAAGCGGCAAAGGCGAAGCCGGCCGACGTCAACAGCTCGACCGGGACGCGAGCCGTTCGCGCAAGCACAAAAGTTAACCTCGATGCTCCGTTGCTCACCCCGGATAATCAGACGGCTGCACCGGTAAGACCAGCGGCGACCGCTGATCCGGCGAAGAGCGAAAAGCCAGAAGAGAAGAAATCAGAAGAGAAGAAACCAGAACAGAAGAAAAAGGATTCGAAAAAGAAGAAAGGTGGCTTGAGAGGACTGTTCCGATAAGCAGGGTCCCCCATACAATTGGCCACATTCGGTGGATTCCGGGTGTGGCCAATTGTACGGGGGGCTTGCCTGGGCCTGTTAGGCCTGTTTAGTCGACAGTCTTACCGCCAATTCTCCCGCTTTGTCTTTGCCTTTCAATTCCCGAAAACTATACTGAGACATTACTATTGGATTGACGCAACTGGCGGGGCCACTGGTGGGGAGATCCCGATTGCAGGGAGATCCGATTGCAGGGAGATCCGGTGGCAGGGAGATCCGGTGGCAGGGAGGACCTGGTGGGCAACAAAATATTACTGATCGACGACAGTGTAACAGTTCAGAAGATAATCACCCTGACCTTTTCCGATGAAGGCGTCGAGGTCGTGACCATGGACAATGGCGAGGAGGCGATCACTCGCCTCCAGTACATGCGTCCGGCTCTGGTCATGGCCG
>JBEIMN010000226.1:0-5588 GCA_040378705.1 Acidobacteriota bacterium | reverse complement strand
GTGGGCAGACGCTGCGGGTTGTCTCGACCAATCCTGACCAGTTTGCGTATGTCGCCGTCTGGAGCATGGGCGTCAATCCGGCAACGACGGCCGATTTCGAGAAGCGGAACGCGCCCTTTCTCGAGGGCGCGGCGAAGGTCAACAGCTTGGTCAATCTCTTTGAGGTTACCTGTGGTGAGAAAGATACGCTCGCCTTTGCCGGTTCGCAGAATCTTGACGAGATTCTGAAGAAGCGTGGAATAAAGCATTCGACGATCGTCACCCCGGGCGGGCATACGTGGATCAACTGGCGGCGATATCTGAACGACTATGCGCCGAAGTTGTTTCAGGCGAAGAGTCGTTAGTCGGCGCGCCACATCCATCGAGACGAATCAGATTAAGGAGTGATCAGAAATGAGACCAGCATCAGCGATGATGATCTATTTATCGACGCGAATCATTGCCAGGGGTATTGCCAGTGCCGCGGTTGGAATTCTGCTAACGACGATCCTGAGTATCGGGGTCACCGCCCAGGCACGGGTTGCAGTTGCCAACGGCACGCTTGAGGGGACGACGGAGAAGTCGGGGGTTCGCAGTTTCAAGGGGGTGCCGTTTGGCGCGCCGCCGGTGGGCGTCAACCGCTGGAAGCCACCGCAGCCGGTTGCCAGCTGGCAGGGGGTGCGCAAGGCGGACAAGTTCGGACCCCGTTGTATGCAGCGTGCGATCTTTGGCGACATGAACTTTCGTTCGGATGGGATGAGTGAGGACTGCCTCTATCTGAACGTCTGGACGCCGGCGAAGACGGGCAGGGAGAAGCTGCCGGTACTTGTCTATTTCTATGGAGGCGGGTTCATGGCGGGCGATGGTTCCGAGCCGCGCTATGATGGCGAGAGCATGGCGACGAAGGGGATCGTCGCGGTGACGCTCAGCTACCGGCTTAGCGTCTTTGGCTTCATGGCCCATCCGGAGTTGACGGCGGAGTCGCCGCACAAGTCATCGGGCAACTATGCGTTGTTGGATCAGCAGGCGGCGCTCAAATGGGTGCAGCAGAATATTGCGGCTTTCGGTGGAGATCCGAAGCGGGTGACGATTGCCGGGGAGTCTGCCGGATCGATAGCGGTCAGTGCGCAGATGGCCTCACCGCTCTCGAAGGGGCTGATTGCCGGGGCGATTGGTGAGAGCGGCTCGATGCTTGGGGCGCTCCCGGCGGCATCGCTTGCCGAGGGTGAGCAGAGTGGCGTCAGGTTTGGTGAGGCGATCGGCCGGAGGACGCTCGCCGAGTTGCGTGCGCTGCCGGGCGACCAGTTGCTTGAAGCGACGGCGAAGCCTGGACTGCCACGCTTTTCAGCGGTGGTCGATGGCTGGTTTTTTCCGAAGTCGCCATACGAGATCTATGCTGCTGGCGAGCAGGCGCGTGTGCCTTTACTGGCCGGAGTGAACAGCGAAGAGTCTGGCTATTTCGGGATACTCGGGCGTGAGAAACCAACGGTCGAGAACTATCGCGCGGCGCTCGAACGGCTCTATCCCGGCAAGTCGGCGGAGATGTTTCGCCTCTATCCGGCGAGCAGCGAGACAGAGGTGATGGATGCGGCGCAGGCACTCGCCAGCGATCGCTTCATCAGCCATAGCACTTGGCGCTGGGTCGATCTCGCGACGCGAACGGGTGGACATCCGACATACTATTATCTCTACACTCATCCGCGGCCGGCGATGCGTCCGGAGATGGGGAATGCGCAGGCGGGGCTTGCCGGCGGAGTAATCCGCAATCCGCAGGCATCTGCGGCGCCAGCACGGCCGCCAGCACGCGGCGCGGTCCATTCGGCCGAGATCGAGTATGCGATGGGCAATCTCGGCTCGAACACGGTCTATGCGTGGACCGATAATGATTACAAGGTATCGAAAGTGATGCAGGAGCATTTCGCCAATTTCATAAAAACCGGCGATCCGAACGGTAAGGGGCTCCCGAACTGGCCGCGGTTCAGTACAAAGCAGAAACTGGTCATAGGTGTCGATACCCATTCCGCACCTGATTCGGAGCGCGCGCGTTATGAGTTCCTCGATTCACTGATTAAGCGTTAGTTGGTTGATTGGCGAAAGCGGAACATCGTCCTCGCCGACCTTCGAGAGATGCCCACCGGACCATGATCTGTCCGGTGGGCATCTCTGTCTCAGGACAAGATTGTGCAGACGAAAACCGTGGTTATCCGAAACCGGTTCGTAATGGAATGGTTTCTATGTAAAATTCGATTTACCGTAAACAATTAGGTACAGTTCAGGTAAGCCCGGTAAGCTGGGGAAGACTGGCTCCTGCGGCCACTTTGCGACAGTTATAATTCCCGCGGGGTAAACCTTTCGAGGGGCGTGTTTAACTGAGATCAATTACTGGCAGCCAGACGGAGAGATAATGAGAATTCGAAAGAGTTGGATGGCCTTGATGGTAGTGGCTCTCGCGGCACTGGGAGAGGCGGGGATCGGTGCGGGAGGACGAGCCGGGCGTTTGACGCTGGTGCCGATCGACGATCGGCCGGCGGTAGGGCAGTTCGCGCAGATGATCGGAGCGATTGCGGATCGTGAAGTGACGATGCCGCCCCGGCCAATGCTTGGCAACTTCACGAAGCCGGGGGAGACGGCAGGTATTGAGCGTTGGCTGCGTGAGCGAGACTATCGCGGGACGGAAGCGCTGATCATCTCGGTCGATATGCTGGCCTATGGCGGGCTGGTGGCCTCGCGTCGTTACGGCGTCGATCTTGAAGAGGCACAGCGGCGGCTCCAATTTTTCCGCTGGTTCAGGGCGCGGTATCCGAAAATTCCAGTCTACGCGTTTAGTGTGATCATGCGTGTCGCGCCGACGGCGAGTGCGGCGACAGAGGGGCTGCACGACCGGCTGGCAAGGTTTGCAGAGTTGAAGGATCGTGTGCCGCGAACGGGTGATGCGGCGCTGGCGCGGGAGCTTGAAGAGCTGGAGCGTGGGCTCGCGCCGGAAGTGATCGGGGATTATCTGGCAGCGAGGCGGCGTGATCTGCAAATCAATCTGGCGATGATCGATCTGGTGCGGGAGGGGCTGATTGATGAACTGATACTGCTCCAGGATGACGCGCGTCAGTACGGGCTGCACCGGCAGGACCAGTCTGTACTGCGTGCGAGGCTAAAGGAGCTGGGTCTGGAGCGCCGAATCCCAATCTACAATGGAACCGACGAGGGTGCGTTGTCACTGGTGAGTCGGGCGATACTTGACCGGCGTCGGGTGAGATTGCGTGTCGGGGTGGTCTTCTCTTCGGAGAAGAGCCGGGAGGTGGTGACACCCTACGAGGATCATCCGCTGCAGTTCACGGTCGAGAACCAGGTTCGGGCGGCAGGTGGAGTGCCGGTTGGAGAGGGTGAGAAGGCAGATTATCGCCTCTTCATCAATGCACCGGGGACAACCGACGCCGAGTTCGAGCAGTTTTTACGAAAGATGATCGGTGAGCTGGAGAGTGGGGAGGCGGTAGCCCTCGCCGACCTCAATTTCCCACCGCCACATCGGAGTGGCGCTGACCTGAGGATCATCGAGCGGCTGGCACGGGCAAGGCTCCTTGATCGTTTCGTTGGTTACGCCGCCTGGAACACGGCTGGCAACACGCTTGGCACGACGATACCCTTTGCGAACCTGCGAATTGCCGACCGAAAATGGGGCATCAGTGGTGGCCGCACGGGAGCGGCGCGACGGGAGGCCGCACACCTCGAGTTTCTGCTCAACCGGTATGCGGGCGACTACATTTACCACGACATCGTTCGCCAGGAGATCAACGACCGGCTGAGGGAAGAGTCGAAGCGGACGGGCGCGGTCAACTATGAGTTGTCGCCGGAAAGGCACGCGCGAGTCGATGCCGAGGTCAGGGCGAAGATGGTTCCATTGATCGAGAAATTCTTTGCCGATAACTTTGTCGGACGCCGTTATCGGTTGGACGGGGCAAAGAGTCTGGTTACAAAGGGGCTGCGTGATCTCCGGATCCATCTGCCGTGGGCGCGGACCTTTGAGTGTGAGATCGATTTCAGGATCGATTATGCGGAGGTTTCGCGATGACGGCTGGACTGATCATCCTGGTATTTATGGTCTTTGCCGGACTGATGATGAGCCGGCGAATGCCCGCGATTCTGGCGGTGCCAGCGATGGCGGTCTGCGTCGCGGCGGTGGCGCGGACGCCGGTTCGCGTGATACTCGAGCAGGTGGTGACGGGCGGTTCGACCCGGCTCGCCGGTCAGTACCTGATGGTCATTGCCGGGGCGATGCTTGGCCGCGTAGTCATGCAGACGGGGATCGCCGAGAGCATGATCCGGAGGGCGGCGGAGTTTGGCGGAGATCGACCGCTGGCGGTTGCCCTGACGATGATGGTCGCCGTCGCCTGGCTCTTCACGACACTGACCGGGCTTGGCGCGATCATTATGGTTGGCGGGCTGGCACTGCCGATCATGATGAGCATTGGCGTGCCGCGCAAACTGGCGGGGATACTCTTTCTGCTCGCCTTCGCGCTCGGCTTTGTCTTCAATATCGGCATGTGGGGATTCTATCAGGGGACTTTCAGTATCGATCCGGCGGCGATCAGGAAGTTTGCGATCATTCTGGCGTTGATCGATGGCCTTGTACTGGCGGTTTTTATGATCATAGCTTCGCGGCGGATGCGCCACTATGGCGCGTGGGCAGTCGTGATGAATGATGATCGGGCGGCGCGCCGCGAGGTTCCGCTGATCGCGCTTGCGGTGCCGATCATTCCGCTGATTCTGCACGCCTGGCTGGGGATTCCGGTCGTTGCGGCTTTTGTCATCGGAGCGATTCTGGGAGTGCTGATAACGAGGCCGCGTGAGCTGGTGCGCCAGCTTTCGAGTGCGGTCGTCAAGGGAGCGGAGGATGTGGCGCCGGCGGTGATTCTGATGATCGGCATTGGAATGCTGCTCAACGCGACGACTCTGCCGACGGTCAGGGAGTCGCTTGGACCATTGATCAGCAAGGTCGATTTCAGCTCACCGCTCGTTTATGTCCTCTTCTTCGGCCTGCTCTCTCCGCTTGCACTCTATCGCGGCCCGCTCAATCCGTATGGGATCGGGATCGGGATCTACCTCCTGATTCGCGATTTGAATCTGATGCCGCCGCTCGCGCTTCTCGCGGCAGTGATGAGTGTGGTTCAGGTTCAGAATACCTGTGATCCGACCAATACCCAGAATGTCTGGATTGCGAACTTCGTCGGAATAAGAGTCGAGGAGCTGACGAAGCAGACGATCCTTTTCAAAATGGTGGTCTGCCTGCTCGGGCTGATAGCCGGAGCCTGGATCTATTATCGCTGATTCGGCAAGCTGATCTTCTGGTTGGGGTGTCGGAGTAAATATCGAATAATGAGAGTGACGGAATGAAAGTCAGGATTGGCATCGATGTTGGCGGGACCTTCACGGATGTGGTGGTGATCGACCAGCAGACACGGCGGCTGATCGGGCAGTTGAAGTTACCGACGACACACAGCGCGGGCGAGGGAGTGGCGCTCGGGATCGTCTCTGCGCTCAGGCGCGCGATGAGCGATTTTAGTCTCGATCCGGAGGATGTCACCTTCATCGCACACAGTACGACGCAGGCGACCAAT
>JBEIMN010000225.1:0-5601 GCA_040378705.1 Acidobacteriota bacterium | reverse complement strand
GGGCGGCTGCTCGCACTGTGCCGGGTCCATTCCGGTCAACTGGTAGGTGAGGCCAGCCTGCGGATTCTTGAGCAGCGCGTCGCCGCCCATCGGGATCTGGTCGAAATCGGCCGGATCTCCGGAGCGGAGCGCCTTCAGCAATTGATCGTAGGCCGCCTGATCGACCTCGCCAAGACTGTTGTGCGGAAGCCCCTTCGAGAAGTTGCCGATCCGGTTCGGATAGCGCGCCTCGTCACCGTTGGTGGGATGCTCGGAGAGCGGCTTCAACCGCTGATTGAGCGCCGCCTGCGTCCTTACCTGATATGCTCGCTCCGCTCGTGCAACACCCGAGACTCCCGCCACGACCGTGTCTTCTACGCCAGCAGTAACCGCGCCAGCAGTCACTACACCAGCAGTCGGCGCCGCCTCAGCAACAATACCTGCCATCGGCAACGCCGCCAATCCCGCCGAAACAGTTGCCATCGTCCCCAGTGACAAGCCTCCCATCTGGCCCAGAAACCTGCGCCGGCCAGTGCGCCCTACCGCATCGTCGCCCTTCACGGCTGCCTCAACCGTCCCGCTAACACTCTCAGTTGAATCGATATTGACCGAATTGGCCGAATTCGAAATAACAGCCTCACCACTTCCGACTGAGTCTGTTTTAGGGTTCTTGAAAGATTGTTTGTGTGTCTGTTCCAAGCTTTTTTGCTTCAAATCGTGCTCCTCAGCTATCTTAGAAAGTCGTAGTTTTGGTGCCCACCAAAATTCACCCGGTCCATCTTCCGTAACGCCTGAGACACAAAAAAGGCCCAGGATGAACCAGCATTACAGGCCCCGTCAAACGCTGATCTCAAAGGTTAAACTTTCTGATGATGGTTCAGCCTCTTACTTATTGTCAATAAATTTTAATCTTAAATTGTTTTTAATTAGGAATTTAACCCGGCTATTTTATGCCTTTTCAGGCCCTCAATCCGGTCACGTAAAGGCAGGCACGGAGAGATTGCTCGTGCGGATGCTATTTTGTGACGGCAGAGTACGATCATCGCACGGCAGGCAGCGTGGTGAGTTGCCAACCCTGATCTCAGAACATTGCCTCGAGCGCATCGGTCACTGAACGGACACCGATGATCTCGAGCCGATCGTCCTCCGGCAGGCTGCTGACATTATTGAGCGGCATGATCACGCGCTGAAATCCCATGCGCGCCGCCTCGCGGAGCCTGACGGCAGCGTGACTGGTCGCCCGGACCTCGCCGGCCAGGCCGACTTCGCCAAAGACGACCGTCTGCGGGTGGAGCGGAATATTGCGAAAGCTCGAGGTGACAGCGGCAACGATGCCAAGGTCGATCGCCGGCTCCTCGATCGAGATCCCTCCAACCAGATTGACGAAGATGTCGTCACCCGAGAGCTGAAAGCCGAGCCTCTTTTCGAGCATGGCAACGAGTAGAGCGACGCGATTGAGCTCCACCCCCTGCGTGGTGCGGCGACCGGTTCCGAACCGTGAGGAGCTGACGAGCGCCTGAAGCTCGACCAGCATCGGCCGTGTCCCCTCCATCGACGCAACAACGACCGACCCGGCGGCGCCAATCGGCCGCTCACTCAGAAATATCTCCGACGGATTGGGCACACCAACCAGCCCGCCACTCGTCATCTCGAAGATTCCCAGCTCATTCGCCGCCCCAAAACGGTTCTTGGCCGCGCGCAGAATCCGATGCTGATGATGCCGCTCACCTTCGAAATAGAGCACAGTATCAACGATATGCTCGAGCGCCTTCGGCCCGGCAATCGTCCCCTCCTTCGTCACATGGCCGATCAGGAAGACGGGAACACCAAGACTCTTGGCCAGAATCAGGAACTGCCCCGCCACCTCCCGAACCTGTGAAATCGATCCCGGCGCACTTTCAAGCTTCTCGGAATAGATCGTCTGGACGGAATCAAGGATGACTGCCCGCGGCTGGAGCCGATTGATCTCCTCGAAAATACGCTCCAGGCTCGTCTCAGGCAGCAGATAGAGTCCGGCCGGATTGATGCCAAGCCGTTCCCCACGCAGCTTGATCTGCTTGTCGCTCTCCTCGCCAGAGATATAAAGTACAGTTCCATAAAGGTGGCTGAGCCGGTCGGCAACCTGACTGAGCAGCGTACTCTTCCCGATTCCGGGTTCACCGCCGATCAGAACCAGTGACCCCGGCACGATCCCCCCGCCAAGAACGCGGTCGAATTCGTCGATTCCGGTCAGCTCACGGACATCGTCCTGAGGCTCGATCTCGGTGAAGGGCGTCGGCCGACTATTGCCGAGTGCGAGGCTTCGCCGCGCTGTCCCGCTCGAATCTTTCGGATCGACGCGCTCACGCTCCTCCGCAAAGGTATTCCATCCCCCGCAATCCGGGCATTTGCCCAGCCATTTCCGTGACTGATGCCCGCACCCCTGACAGGCAAATACCGTTCTGTTTCCCTTGATCGCCATTCAATTTATCCTCGTGGTTTATCCTCGTGGTTTATCCACTGGCTAACCGCTGGAACCTGGCCATTCAAGCGCGCCAACCCTGCCCGTTTCAGATCCGCAGCAACTGTTCACGCAGCAGGCGCGCCTGCTGTCGACTGACTGGCAGCTCCTGCCGATTGCGCAGTGTCACCTGATAAGTCCCACCCGGCAGCGGACTGAACGACTCGATCTGATCTATTCCAACGATCGCGCCACGGCTCAACCGCAGGAACCTTGCCGGATCGAGCCGCGCCTCGAGCTCCTTGAGCCGACAGGTGAGATAGAAGCGCTGCCGCTCGATCGTCGTCAGTATCAGCAGGTCTCCCTCGGCGACAACCGAGGAGAGCTTCTCGACCGGCAAAAGCAGTATCTCCTCATCCCGCCGGATCGGAATGCGTTCAAGGTAACTTGCGCCACGCGCCGCGACAACCTCGTCAATCGCCGCCTCGAGCCGATCGGCCTCCCGAACACGCCACTCCGACTGCTCGAGCCGCTCCAGTGCCCGCCGCAGAGTCTGCTGTAAACGTCCCCGCTCAACCGGCTTGAGCAGGTAGTCGATCGCGTTCAGCTCAAAGGCTCTGACCGCATATTCATCGTAGGCGGTGACAAACGCGATCAGCGGAAGCCATTGACGCTGAATCAGGCTGACGACCGCCAGCCCGTCGATCTCCGGCATCTGCAGGTCGAGCAGCGCCAGATCCGGGCGGTGCCGATCGATCAGCTCGACCGCCTCCGGCCCCGAAGCCGCTTCACACAGCAGCTCGACCTCCGGAAATGTTCGCAATAAACCGGTCAGAAATGACCTCGCCGGACGCTCGTCGTCGGCGATCAGAACACGCAGCTTCAAGGTCTTCCTCCCTCACCGGTAATCGGTAACCACATCCGAACTGACGTCCCCTGCCCCCGCCGGCTCGAAAAGTTCCACCTCGCCGCATCACCATAAATTCCGTGCAGCCGTTTTCTGACGTTGGCAAGTCCAACCCGCACCCGACCAGACTCTCCCGGCTGGCCAGCATCTCCCGGCAGGCCTGCATCTCCCGGCAGGCCTGCATCTCCCGGCTGGCCAGCCCAGATCCGGCCATCAACTGCGTCAACCCCGACCCCGGTATCGACCACCTCGAGCCGCAGCCACTCGCCGGCCCGACCATCATTCACCTTCTCGATGGCCGCAAGAATCCGGATCTCGCCTCCCCGCAGGCTCGGCGTGATTCCGTGCTTGATCGCGTTCTCGACCAGCGGCTGCAGCAGCAGCGCCGGTATCCGCTGCATCAACAGCTCGCGTGGAACATCGATCCTGACCTGCAGACGCTCCTCGAACCGTGCCCGCTCCACCGCCAGATACGACTCGATCAGCTCGATCTCATCGCCAAGCGGAACCAGCTCCCCCGACGGCGCTCGCAATACCGCCCGAAGCACCCCCGTCAACTTCATCAGGGTATCGACTGCCCGCTCCGGCTCGGCCTGGATCAGGTAGCCGATCGTCGTCAGTGCATTGAAGAGAAAATGGGGATTGAGCTGCGCCCGCAATGCACGCAACTCAGCCTCGGTCGCAAGCTTGCTCATCTCCTGCTCGCGCAGGCTGCCGACATACCGCTCGTGAATCACACGCACTGTATCGAGCCGCCGCGCCAGAATCAGGGCCACAGACTCGAGCAATGCCAGATCGTCCGACAGGAAACGTCGCCCACTCGAAAGCTCCCCGATCACCAGTCGATAGTATGGCTCCTCATGCGTCGGCAGAAAGATCGTCGTCCGACTCCCGCCACCCTCCGTCTGGAGCAGTCCCGGCGGATCGACACGCTTCTCCCGCCCATCACCATCCGCCTCCCACCAGACTGCACCCGCCGTAAAGGCCTGCCGCAATCGCCCGCAGACCCCGTCAAGAATCAGGTCTATATCCTCACTCTCCTCCGCGATCCGTGCCAGATCCTCCTTCAACTGATGGTAATCCTCGCGCCGCAGAATGACCGCATCGACCAGCCAGTCGACCGACCTTCGCAGACGCGGGTAGGCAAGTGTCACCGCCACCCAGATCAGCACCAAACCGCCACCAACCGGCAAGGGGAGAAAACTGCGCAACTCTGCAGTCCGCAGATACGGCCCGACCAGCAGCGTCGACAATCCCAGAACCGTCACCAGCAGAAGAGTCACCGCCAGCACACGCTTCAGAAAGATGTCCGCGAGCGCGAAACGATAGTCGCGATAGAGCATCGCCCAGACCAGCGGCAGCGACGAGTGATGCCCGATCAGCTCAACCAGCAATGGCTCCTCGCCAGCCCCACTCCCCGTCAGATGACGGCTCAGATGGAGCGCTGAGACCGCATAAACGGAGAGCGCCACCAGCCAGAACATGCGCTTTCTGACCGAAGAGCGGCGCGCGTAGATTACCAGCGCCACCGTCAGAATGCCGAAACCGATCGTCAGCGTCTCGAGCGCCTTTACCGATGGCGGCTCCTGACCAATCAGCGCTTCCCGAAAATGGAGCACCATCGCGACCAGACTCACCCCGTAAGCGAGTCCGATCATCCATCGCGCCCCCCTCCGCAGCGAGAGCCCCGCTTCGGACGAGAGCGCCGAATGGACGACCACCGCCGGCAGAAATCCCAGCGCACTATAGACTGCCGCCTCGAACAGCACCGGGGATGTCCCGATCCCCCAGTCTCGCGCTCCATAAATTATCAGCGCTCCAAAATTCCAGATGACACCAATCAGTGCCGCCGGCAAAAGCAACGGCTGCGGCGTCTGCAAATTTCCTTTACCACTGGTCCCACTGGTCCCACCGGTCCCACGGGCCAAACTGGCCAAACTGGCCAAACCTGCACGCTGATTCCTCATCACCAGCGTCAGCAGGATCAGAAAAAGCAGCAGCCCGGTCAGAAAACCGACCAGATGAATCAGCGCGCCGTAATACTGACGGTTCATAGCGTTTCTAACGGTTGCTGAGTATCTTCACCTGGGCCAGAAATGAGCCAGAATTGTCGTGCGGCGTGCTCTCGTTCAGCCGCAGAAAGATGATCCCACTCTGGGGCGCGGGGAATTCCGACGATAATCCAACATAGACATAGTCGTTGTTGTCGTCGCCAATGACCGCCATCAGCCCCCCCGTCGGCTTATTCGGCATCAGCTTTCGGCTGTCGGCCAGT
>JBEIMN010000224.1:0-5615 GCA_040378705.1 Acidobacteriota bacterium | reverse complement strand
CTTTCCGGGAAGCGTCGCCGCTTCAGCGGTAAAGAACGAGACCGCGATCTGCCGCTCAAGTCTGCCGCGCACCCCATCTCCAAGCGTCTGCTCTTCCCGGAACTGGCCAAGCAGCGGGCCACACGCGATCAACTCTTCGATCATGCTCGCGACGAGATGATCGATCGGTGTCGTCAGTGCCTGATTGCCGACACGAAATCCGACCGTCTGCAGCGTCACCCCACGGCCAGACCGTCCGGTCCGATCCTGTGCGGGAGGGAACTGCGTCGGCAGATTGACCTTGAGCGACTTGTCGAGATCACCCCGCTTCAGTCCGTCTGAAAAGATTCGCGACACCATCGACGATCCATCGGTATCGCCGACCAGGAACACGAATGGGTACTGACGGCGAATCGTCTTTGCGTGCCACTCCTCGATCTGTTCCGGCGTCAGCGCTCCGACCACCTCCGCACGTCCATATCGCGGCAGCGCGTAAGGGTGGCCCGGCAGGATCGACTCAAGAAAGAGCTGACGCGTCTCGCTCTGCGGCCGATCGAGTGCGCGGCGCTGATCGCCGAGCAGGACGCTTCGCTCTCTTCCCACCTCCTCACGGTCAAAATAAGGACTCTCGATCACTTCGAGCAGCAGCTTGACGGCTGCTTCCGTATTTCTGGAGAGTACCTCGATGTTGAAGCCATAGAAATCAGGCTCGTTGACCACCTCGACATCAGCCCCATAGCTTTCAAGCTCGTAAGCGATCAGGTCGGCCTTGCGGTTCGTCGTGCTCTTGAGCATGGCGCGGAGCATCAACTCCGTCGTTCCACTCGTTGCGGCGTTCTCCTGCAGCCGGCCACCCTGAAAGACGATCATGACCGAGACGATCGGACGTGATTTATCCTCGCGCACAAATGCCCGTGGTCCGCGCAGAACCGAGAAATCACGGATTGGCAGCGGGATCGGCGCGACAACCACGTTCTGTTCATCCACCGGCAGTACTCGTTCCGCTCCCTGTGCGAAGATCTTCAGTTGCGGGGCCGGTTTTATCTCTTCCGTTCGAACCGGTGATGCCGCTCCCGGGGCGAAGGTGACGATCAGCTCGCCGAACTTTTCGGCCGTGAAGGTGCGTGCCGGCGTGTCACGCGGTTCCACCTCCGTCACGACCGTACGATTCAGGACCAGATATTTTGCCGCCGCCTGCTGAACCTCGGTCGCCGTCACCTTCCGCTGACGCGAGAGACTCGACTCGAGGAGCCGAAAATCTCCGTCGATCAACTGATGACGCGCCAGCAGCGTCGCCTCACCCTCAAGCGTCGCGAGTTTGTCGTAATGGCGTTTTTCAAGCATCGTTATCGCGCGCTGCAACTCACCCGTGCTGACCACCTCACGCCTCAGCCGCTCGATCTCGCGAAAATATTCAGCCTCCGCCCGGTCGATTCGCCCCGGATCGACCACCAGCCGACTGATCAGCCATCCCCCCCCTGCCTCCGGCAGGTATTCGACGCTTGCCGCCGTCCCAACGCTCGCCTTGTCGCGCGAGGCAAGGCCCTCACGAATCCCCTGGACGAGCCGTGAGCCGCGACCAATTCCCATCACCGCGCCAAGAACCTCGATTACCGCACGCTCCCGCAGCGATTCAGTTACTGCCATCTCCGGTACCATCTCTGGTACCATCTCTCGTAGTCGATATCCGACGGTCACCAGACTCTGATCCGTCGCGACACGCCAATTACTGTAACGCAACCCTTCCGCCGCCGTCTCACCGGCCACCATTCCTGCGCCTGCTCCGGTTACTCTTGCTGGCGCCGAGGCCGCGCCGGCCTTTACCCCGCCGGCCATCGCCCCAAACCGTAACTGTACCTGCCCGAGTATCGGCAACGAAAATATGTCGCCCGTCACCACCACCACCATATTTCCTGCCCGGTAATGCCTGGCGTAGAAATCCCGCACCTGTTCCAGCGTCACCCTCCCGACCATCGGAAGGCTCTCCGCTCTTCCCAACAGCCGATCGAATGCGACGCGTTCCGCATCTCCCCCCGTCTCCTGCTCGCTCAGATCGACGAGCCTTGCCGTTCGCTCGAGGTTCTCAACCGTCAACTCCGGTTCTTTCACCATTCCCGCGAGCAGTTCGATCATTGCCGTGCAGCTCTCCGCCGGGGCGACGATCGTCAGCGAACTCTGTTTTGCCTCGAGTCGTGTCGTTATCCGCCCACCAAGCCGGGCGACCTCCCGATCCAGTGTCAGGCCATTCCGCCCGACACTGCCCCATCTGATCATCTCCAGTGTCAGGCGCGCCACTCCGTTCACCCCGGCCGGATCGCTCGACCATCCAGCTCTCGTTGCTATTTCCAGCGCGACCAGCGGAACCGAATGGCGCTCTCTCACCAGCACCGTCAACTCATTCCGCAACGAATACCGTACTACCCCACCCGCCGCCTGCTGCCGCGCCAGCTTTCCTCCGTCCGGTATCCCAAGCACGATCGGCCCTCCGACCGGATTACGTGGCACTGGTCGCGTTGTCGGTGGCACTGCTACCGGCTGCCGCCCCCGACCGCTCTGCCCGGCCACCGGAATCAGAATCCATACCATTACGCAAAAAAGGGAGACTGCTCTTCTCATCAACCAATCCATCGATGTCGTTCCTCTCGCCAAGATCGATTTCACCAAAACCCCGTCACGATTCTCTCTCCACCCAATAATATGCCCCTTTTCCCTGCATGACCAGATGTCTGTTTCTCTCACCCTACGGACCTCCACTGGTTTAACAATAATGTGATTTACCTCCTCCTGTATCTTCCAAAACTGCGGCGCATTGTCTATAATCCGTGTTCAACTGGTATCTGTTTTCAGCATTCAAATTATTATTCGGTTTATTACTCAGTGAATTTGCATTTTATTTTGTACTTTATTTCGGTCGGCTTCTTTTGATCAGCGCTAAATTCGTTAGCTGTCCGGCATAGAAAATCGCTTCAGGCAATCAGCAAACAGCGTAACACGGCATACATTTACCCGAAAGATCGTGAAAAATAGTTCAAAGCTGGCTAACACCAACGAAAAGAGGAATCACCACTTATGCTTCTAACAATTTCAGGCCTGGCACTGCTGGCGGCGCTAATGTTCTGCGTTTATCGCAGGCGCCCGGCAGGTTCAGCCAGGCGGATCAATCCTGTGCTGATGAGATTTGTATCCGGTACCGCCTATTTTGCATTTATGGCGGTCGCGGGAATTGCCCAGACCTCCGACTCGGTCGAGAGTGGGCACAGGCCTGGAGGAGAGGCCAATCTGAAGTTGCCGGATCTCTCCAGCGTCACGTTCCTTGGTGGGACGAGTGGCAAGTCGTTGCTGATGTGGGGGCTGCTGATCTGTGCGTTGGGGCTGCTTTTCGGGCTCCTGATCTATACGCAATTGAAGAAGCTGCCAGTACACCAGTCGATGCGCGAGATATCAGAATTGATCTATGAGACCTGCAAGACCTATCTGATCACGCAGGGGAAGTTCATCTTCATTCTCTGGGTCTTCATTGCGATCACGATCGCGCTCTATTTCGGGGTTCTGCTCCACTTTGAGCTGGCACGGGTCGCGATCATCCTCTTTTTCAGTGTCGTTGGAATTCTGGGCAGTTACGGAGTCGCCTGGTTTGGGATCCGTGTCAACACCTTCGCCAATTCGCGGACGGCGTTTGCGAGCCTTGGCGGTCGTCCCTATCCGCTCTATTCGATTCCATTGCGGGCTGGAATGAGCATCGGGATGTTGCTGATCAGCGTCGAGTTGCTGATCATGCTGGTGATCATCCTGTTCATCCCCGGGGATTATGCGGGGCCGTGTTTCATCGGCTTCGCGATTGGCGAATCACTTGGAGCGGCGGCGCTTCGGATTGCCGGGGGAATCTTCACCAAGATCGCCGACATCGGTTCGGATCTGATGAAGATCGTCTTCAAGATCAAGGAGGACGACGCGCGCAATCCGGGAGTGATCGCCGACTGCACGGGTGACAACGCCGGTGATTCGGTCGGGCCGAGTGCCGACGGCTTTGAGACGTATGGTGTGACAGGTGTCGCGCTGATCTCCTTCATTCTGCTGGCGGTCAAGGATCCGGGCATTCAGGTTCAGCTTCTGGTCTGGATCTTCGTGATGCGTGTGATGATGATTCTCGCGTCCGCTGGCTCCTACTTCATCAACGAGCTGATCTCGAAGGCGAAGTATGGCAATTCGCGGGATATGAATTTCGAGCATCCGCTGACGAGCCTGGTGATCATCACCTCAATCATTTCGGTGATCCTGACCTTTGTTGCCTCGAAGCTGATCATTCCAGTCTTCAGCCTTGCGAATGGGAATCAGAATTCCAACCTCTGGTGGCAGCTTTCGGTCATTATCTCCTGTGGAACGGCGGCCGGGGCGATCATTCCCGAGTTGGTCAAAGTCTTCACTTCGACCAGTTCACGCCACGTCACCGAGGTGGTGACCGCGTCGAAAGAGGGCGGACCTTCGCTCAACATCCTCTCCGGACTGGTTGCCGGCAACTTCTCTGCCTACTGGCTTGGGATGGGGATTACGGGGCTGATGGCGGTTGCCTATTTCGTCAGTATGCAGGGGCTCGAGGGATTGATGGTCGCGCCAGCGGTCTTCGCCTTCGGACTGGTCGCCTTTGGGTTCCTCGGGATGGGCCCGGTGACGATTGCCGTCGATTCATACGGCCCGGTGACGGACAACGCGCAGTCGGTTTACGAGCTGTCACTGATCGAGCATATCCCGAATATCCGGCAAGAGCTCGAAAAATCCTACAATATGAAGGTCGACTTCGAGCGTGCGAAGCACCTTCTCGAGGAGAATGATGGGGCGGGGAACACCTTCAAGGCGACGGCCAAGCCGGTGCTGATCGGCACGGCAGTCGTCGGTGCGACCACGATGATCTTCTCGATCATCATGGCGCTCACCGATGGTCTGCAGGTCAACGTCGATAAGCTTTCGCTTCTCCACGCGCCATTCGTGCTCGGGCTGATCGTCGGAGGATCCGTAATCTACTGGTTTACCGGTGCGTCAATCCAGGCAGTGAGCACCGGTGCTTACCGTGCCGTCGAGTTTATCAAGGCGAACATCAAGCTTGATGGGGTCGAGAAGGCCTCGGTCAAGGACAGCAAGCGGGTTGTCGAGATCTGTACACAGTATGCACAGAAGGGGATGTTCAACATCTTCCTGACGGTATTCTTCTCGTCACTCGCCTTTGCGTTCATGGAGGAGTATTTCTTCATCGGCTACCTTATCTCGATCGCGATCTTTGGTCTCTATCAGGCAATCTTCATGGCCAATGCCGGTGGAGCCTGGGACAATGCCAAGAAAGTGGTCGAGGTTGAGTTGAAGCAGAAGGGGACTCCGCTTCATGACGCGTGCGTTGTCGGCGACACGGTTGGTGATCCGTTCAAGGATACCTCTTCCGTTGCGCTCAACCCGGTGATCAAGTTTACGACTCTTTTCGGCCTTCTCGCGGTTGAGCTGGCCGTTCTGCTCCGCAGCACAGGCGAGAGGGGCACCCTGATCAGCCACGTCCTCGCGGTAGTCTTCCTGCTGATTTCGTTCTTCTTCGTCTACCGTTCATTCTACGGAATGCGGATTGGCGAGGATCGATAGCCAGCTCTGACCAG
>JBEIMN010000223.1:0-5622 GCA_040378705.1 Acidobacteriota bacterium | reverse complement strand
GTTCGGGCGACAACTGCGTCGAATCGGCATTTCGCATGATGTCGAAACCCTCCGCAAAGGCCTGCATCAGGCCATACTCGATTCCATTGTGAATCATCTTCACAAAGTGGCCGGCGCCATTCGGACCGCAGTATAAGTATCCATCCTCGACCGTCGCGCTGAAGTCGTCACCCGCGCCGTCACGACCCGGCGTTCGTTCAATCTCCCCGCGCCCTGGCGCCAGCGTGCGGAAGATCGGCTCGAGATGGCGGAATGCCGGCTCCTCGCCACCGATCATCAGGCAGTAACCGCGCTCGACTCCCCAGACACCGCCACTCGTCCCGACATCGACATACCGTATTCCCGACTGGGCCAGCATTCCCGCCCGGCGCACATCATCCTTGAAATTCGAATTGCCGCCATCGATGATGATGTCATCGGGAGACATCAGTCCACCCAGTTTCTCGACCGTCGCCTGCGTCGCCTCACCAGCCGGAACCATGATCCAGACCGCACGCGGCGCCGAAAGCTTACCGATCAACTCCTCGATCGACCCGGTCGCCGTTGCTCCCTCCGCCGCGACCGCCGCGACATTCTCCGGATTCAGATCAAAGACCAGGCATTCATGCCCACCTCGCAGGAGCCGCCGCACCATGTTCGCTCCCATCCGGCCCAATCCTACCATCCCAATTTGCATTGTTATCTCCCTGATTCTGGTATATTACCGCCATCCCACCGTTCAGTTGGGCGGAGGGTGGCAATCTCAAAAACCGCTCGTACTCAAACGAACCCGCAACAGCGCCGTATTGGCAGTGATGAAGAGCGTTCGTCCATCCTCTCCCCACGCACAGTTGGCCGTCGGCACTCCGGTATCGATCGTCCCAAGGTGTGTGCCGTCGGGTGAAAAGACGAGGACTCCTCCCGGCCCGGTCGCGAAGAGGTTGCCGGCACGGTCGATCTTCATCCCGTCAGGAAGCCCCTTCAGCCCCTCCTTCACCAGGCTGGTCGCGTCAAAGAAGACCCGTCCATTGCCGATGCCGCCATCCGGCTTCACATCGTAGACCATCCATATCGCACGCTCCGGATCGGAGGACGCGACATAGAGCCTCTTCTCATCGGGCGAAAAGGCGATTCCGTTTGGCCGAGTGATCTCACGCGTCAGCAGCGTCAGCTTACCGGCACGGTCAAGGCGATAGACGCCGCAGAAATCGAGCTCGCGTCCCGGATCGTCCGCCCCTTTCGGCAAGCCATAGATCGGATCCGTGAAGTAAAGGTCACCCTTTTTATTGTAGGTCAGGTCGTTCGGACTGTTGAACCGCTTACCCTCGAAACGCCCGATCACCGGCGTCACTGTCCGTCCATCCGCTTCGAGCCGTCCGATCTGCCGATCGCCGTGCTGGCACATCACCAGGCGCCCATTCGCGTCGTATGTGAGTCCGTTCGCGCCAGGCTCACGCCCCGTAAACGCCGCCTCGCCACTGTAACCGCTCGGATGAAGAAAACGTGTCGCTCCTTCACCTTCTTTCCATTTCACAATTTCGTTGCCCGGAATATTGGTAAAGAGCAGATAGCCGTCACCGCGATTCCAGACCGGCCCTTCCGTCCACTGATAGCCGTCCGCCAGCTTCTCGACCTTCGATCCTGCCGGCACCAGTTCATCGAAGCGCGGGTCGAGGCGCACGATTTTGACCTCGGGACTGCCAGTGCCTCCCGGTGTCGTCGCCGGTGTCGTCGCCGGGGCGCCTGGCTGTAAGCCCGCATCCCTCTTTGCGCAGCCGGTCAGTGCAGCCACGGCCGAGATGGCAATAATCAATATGCCGTTAGTGAGTAATCTGAAAGCCCTGTAATCAGCGCTGAAATTAGTCATGGATAGATCTCCTTCGGAGTTTACCTGCCTGGATTTTGGTGAAGCGTCGACATCATACCAAGATTATCTCCGGAGTGGAATCGACTCCAATTTTTTCGGTGATCGCCTTGTCCAAATGGGAGAAGGGCCTCCATCGTCAAGCCATTCGCCGGCAGAACAATGGAGACCCTTGACCGGCTTTCACCGATTAACTGTCGATTTCAGCGTTTACTGACAGGTCGGGACGATCACCGGAATCGTCAGTGATGTCGGTCCAACCGTCAGTTTATGGAGGTTTGAGCCGCCATTGAAGGATCTCGGATTGAGATTGCGGCTCATTCTCAGACCCACCAGCGCAAAGGTATTATCCTGGGCGGAGAGTCTCATCCACCCGCTTCGACCAGCCGGAATGATGGCCGGCAGCCTTGGTGTCGAGCGCGGATAGGATGCCGTCAGCTGCTGCGCCATCTGCACCCCCTCGCTCGTCGTAAAGCTGAACCCCTGCTCGACATCGTTGAAGATCAGTCCGGAGATCTTGCCAAGCTGGATCGCTCCCTCTGTCATGTTCCCACCGATCGGGTTGACGACCAGCATTGTCGCGTCTCCATTGGCCGGGCTGGCGATACTGTTGACCGCCAGCGTCCGTCCGAGCAGGCTGTACTGCACTCCGTCAAGGTTGATCGTCGTCAGAACCCCGGCCGGATTGCAGGCCGGCGCGGTCAGCGCCGCCACCGCCTCTGCGGCGACGGTTGCACTGAACCCATCGCTCGTCCGAATAGCTGATTCGCCGATCATGGCATTGAACTTGATCGGACAGCCATTTCCATTGACCGCCACCGCAATCAGATATCCGTTGACGTCAGGATCGAGGTCGGAGAGCAGAAAAGCTGTCGTCTGATTTGCCGTCAGGCAGATGAAGCTGTCGGCAATGATCCCATCCCGCCCATTGACAAAGAAGAGATGGACGAAGACCGGGTTGCCGCTATCGGTATTGGTGATGCTGATCCGTGTGTTGTGGTTTCCAGTATTGGTGGAACTCGATGTGTAGTAGGGGAAGATGAGGATCGATCCCGGCCGCATATCGCTGCTGATCGGATCGGCGACGTTCGAGAGCGGAACGCCAGGCCCGCTCAGCGCGCAGTTCGGACCACTGCAGGTGACCGTCTCCCGACAGTTCGTGATCTGGCAATCGTCGCGGCTGATGAAGCTCTCATTCAGGCCGTCATTGTCGCGATCATAATTCATCCGGAACCTCGTGCAGAAGCGCGCGCCAGAGTTCAGGCCACTCCGGATACGAATCTGGTAAGAGATGTTCAGCACCTCTCCCGGGGCGAGCTGCCCGTCCCATTCGACCTGATTGCTGCTCATCCGGCAGGTTCCGGTCGAGGCCGAACAGGTCCCGATCATTCCAACCATCTCGACTGGAAGCTGTGCCATGAACTCTGCACCCGGATTGTCGCGCTGATAACCATCACCGGTATTGATGATCTGGGCCGCGACCGTCACTATTTTGTCTGACCCAAGGCAGAGACTCGGATTGTTATTGCTGACCGCGATCGCGTCAAAATTCGGGCGCGGCGCTTCCGTCACCCTGACGCTGTGGCTCGCGCTATTGTTGCCGGGATTCGGATCGGCCGTCGCGCTGCTGACGCTTCCCGTATTGGTCATAACTCCGAGTGGAAAGTTGAGCGGCACCCGGACCGTGACGACGAGCGAAGCCGTGCTGGTTGCCGAATTTACCCCGACCCGGCCAATCGCACAATTGACGACACTGGTCGTTCCGGTACAGCTTCCACGGCTCGGCGTAATCGAGATCAGCTCGAGCCCTGCCGGCAGCGGATCGGTTATCACCACATCTTCGGCCTCCGACACGCCACGATTGGTGATCGTCAGCGTGTAACTCAACTGCTCACCCGCCCGGACGGAGGTCACCGCCGCCGTCTTGCTGATCTCCAGATCGGCGTTCCGACCAACCACCGTTCGCGTCGTCGATGAATTGTTTCCATCGACTGATCATTCAGGTCGACTGGCGGCGTGACGCTCGCCGTATTGACCACCGCGCCGGAATAGTCGGGGGCGATCGTTGCCACCAGCGTGAATATCGTCCGGCCTCTGACCGCCAGATCGACCGTTGCCTCGATATTCCCGCTCCCGGAAGCCTGATCACATTTCGACCCGGCTGTCGCCTGGCAACTCCATACTCCATTCGAGAGACCGGCCGGCAGCACGTCGCTTACCGTTGCCCCAATGACGCCGCTCGGTCCGTTATTCGTCGCCTCGATTCGATAGCTGATCTGACCACCCGCCAAAACATTCGAACTACTGACGGTCTTAACTATCGCGAGGTCTGCCTCGGCGACCAGTGGGTCATTGTCACTCGCAATATTCGACTCCGGCTCCGGATCGACAAGGTTGACACCAGCCGGAATCTGGATGCTCGCGACGCTGATCAGCCTGCCAGAGGCGGTCGAACTGACCGGTCCGCCAAAGGTCATTCTGATCGAGCGTCCACCACCCGCCGGCAGGCTCGCCCCGGTCAATTCGATCTGATGGCCAAGCGTACGCTGCATTCCGCAATCCCCGCCAGTCGAGCTGCACGTCAGATTCGACATGCTCATCGATTGCGGGATCTCATCGCTGATGTCGAAGGCGCTGGCATCGCTCGGTCCAAGGTTGATTACCTCGATCTCATAATTGACACTGCTGCCCGCAATCACCGAACTCTGGTTATTGGTCTTGGTGATTACCAGATTGGCCTGCGGTGTCAATGGGGCATTGTCAGTGGCCGTGTTCGTCGTTATGTCAGGATCCGTGAACCTCGCGGTCGCTGGCAGGACGATGCTTGCAGAGTTGATTAGTCGCCCATTGGCGGAGGAGGCGATCCGTCCGTTGACCAGGATACGGAGTGAGTTTCCGGCTCCGGTGGCGATTGCCGCCCCACCAAATCCCACACCGTTGCCTGAACTGAGGTTGGCGCCGCAGGTCGCCGCACCGCTCGCCGTACACGTAACACCCTCGACGCTGACTGTTCCCGGGAGCTGATCGAGAATACTGAAACCGATCGCATCGCTCGGGCCATTATTGACAATGTCGATCACATAACCGACACCCATCCCCGGGACCAGATCCCGCCCCCCGCTGCTGATCCCAATCGCAAGATCGGCCAGCGGCGTCAACAGGTCGGTATCGGTTGCCCGGTTGTTATCCATCGCCGGATCCGTCCCGCCCGCTGGTGGAGCGACCTCGACCGCGTTGCTGACACTTCCCGTCGCTGTCGCCGCCATCAACGCCGTCACCGTCAGCGTCACGCGCCCCTGATTCAGAAGATCGACCGTCGTCAGCACATCCCCCGTTCCACTCACCGCCGCGCAACTCGAACCAGCAGTCGCCTGACAACTCCAGACCTTACTGCTCTCCAGAAATCCGGCCGGTAATCGATCGACTACCTCGACGCCATAGATGTTGTTCGGCCCAGGATTGCTCACTTCGATCGTGTATGTCGTCGGCAGACCCGGCACGATGAAATTGCTTCCATTGCTTTTCGTTACCGCGATATCCGCCGTCGTCTGACAGAAGGGAATCGCCCCAATCTCCGGCACCGCTACTCCACTCGCCCCGCTCGTCGCACCGTTGGCCGGAAACTCTGCCATCGCCACCGCCCGCGACACACCATTGATCCCACCGGTGACGTCGGTCGCGATCACGCCCCCCTTGAAGGCGATGTAACCGCCGCCGCCGCCCGGCCCCTGCGACTCCGAGCCGTTCGGCAAGACCGGGCCATTCTGGTCTCCCCCCTT
>JBEIMN010000222.1:0-5704 GCA_040378705.1 Acidobacteriota bacterium | reverse complement strand
TCATCGCGGCCATTGTCGGCATTACCTCTTCTTGTTGAACAGCGGTATGGTCGTGGCCGGGCGCTCGCCCTGACGACCAACGACACCTGGCGCTGGCGGATGGAGCTGCCGTCACAAAACACTGCGCACGAATCGTTCTGGCGGCAACTGCTGCGTTATCTGGTCAGTACGACACCGGGGCAGTATACGGTGGGAGCAGGGCGTGACGCCTATGCGGTGGGCGATGAGGTTCTGATCAGCGCCGAGGTCAACGATTCGAAGTTCGAGCCGATTACGGATGCAGCCGTAGCCGCGACGTTGACGCTTCCGTCCGGGGCCCGGATCGAGTTGCCACTGGAGCTTGCGCCAATCGGGCCAACCTCGATGCCTGGAACGTCTGGGGCGGCCACCGAAGAGAAGGTCAGCCGCTATGTTGGAAAATTGATCGTCACCGAGCCAGGAAGCTATCAGGTCGGGATGAGTGCGCGGCGTGGTGGAAAGATACTTGGCGAGGCGAGCGCGGCGTTCCTGGTTTCGGAGCGAAGTCGTGAGTATTTCAATGCCGTGCAGAATGTCGGGCTCTTGAAGCGAATTGCGGCCGAGACCGGCGGGCGGTATTTTCCAATCGGAAAGGCCGGCGAGATTCCTGACGAGCTGACGATGCTTGGGGGGCGAAACTCCGAGCGTGTGAGCCTTGATCTCTGGGATATGCCGGTCAATTTTCTGTTGCTGATCGGGCTGGCCGGAGCAGAATGGTTTTTGCGGAAGCGGCAGGGGCTGGCCTGAAATTTCTAACCGAGCGAGTTGATGCGACTGAAACCCAATATTCTGTCAGTAGTCTGGCTCCCAGTCTGGCTCCCAGTCTGGCTTCTGGTCTGGCTTCTGGTCGGGTTGCCGATCGGTGCCCGGTCGCAGGTGGCGACAGGGAGCGTAACGACCGAAAAGCGGTTGCCGCCGGATCGGAACAAGTACGCGGTGATCATCAGCGGGATCAGCGGTGAGGAGACCTACGCGCAACAGTTTGCGGAGTGGAGGGAGCGTCTGCGCAGGTCACTGCTCGATCGGCTCGGCTTTGCGGAAGATCGGATAAAGGTGCTGACCGAGAAGCCGGTCGGTGGAGAGGGTGCATCGACAGCGGCGGCGATCCGCGAGACTTTCGCCGGGTTGCAGGGGCTGGTCGAACCGTCGCAGCCAGTCTTCGTCTTCCTGATCGGACATGGCAGTTATGATGGTCAGGTGTCAAGATTCAACCTGCCGGGTCCGGATCTGACGGCGGAAGAGATTGGTGGAATACTGGGAACATTGCGGACCGGGCGGCTGGTGGTCGTGAATATGACGAGTGCGAGTGGCGAGTATGTCAAACCGCTCGCCGGGGTTGGCCGGGTGATCATCACCGCGACACGGAGCGGGATGGAACAGAATGCGCCAAAGTTTGCCGAATACTTCATCGCTGCGCTCGAGAATCCGGCGGCCGATCAGGATCGAAACCGCCGGATATCGGTGCTCGAAGCGTTCGAATACGGGACGAAGATGACGGCAGCGCGTTACGAGAAATCGGGTAAACTGGTGACCGAGCACGCGCTGATCGAGGACAATGGCGACGGGGTCGGTCACCCCGGTGCGGAGTCTGGTGACGGCGGGCTGGCGCGCCTGACCTGGCTCGATTCCCTGCCCCAGCAGCAGGCGGGGGGTGACCCGGCCCTCGCCGGACTCTTCGAGGAGCGTTTGCGGATGGAGGGTGCGGTCGAGCAATTGAAGTCAAGGAAGAGCACGCTGCGATCAGAGGAGTACGGGGCATCGCTCGAGACGCTGCTGATCGATATGGCAAAGCTCAATCGGGCTATTCGGGCGAGGCAGAAGAGATGAGAGACGATTTCAATGATCGAAATGGCGCGAGTGGGGCGTGGTGGCGGATTCCGCTGATCGCAATACTTGTGCTGACACTGATCTCGGTCAGCGGTGATCAGATGAATGCGCGTGTCGGGACGAGTGCCACCCGTGAAGTCGTCAGTCAGCAGGAGGCGGAGAGCGGTGCGTCAGAGCTGAAGCAGGGCAAGTATGCGGCGGCAATCGACTCTTTTACGCGGCTGCTGGTGGCCGATGCGCGCAACGCCGCGGCGCAGGCCGGACTGCTGCAGGCACGGATCGAGACCGGGCAGTATCGTGAAGCGGAGCTTGAAGCGCGAAGATTTCTCGCCCTGCCATCTCCGGCGCCGGAGATCGCCCTGCTGCTGGGAGAGATCCTGGCGCTGACCGGACGCGATGGCGAGGCGCTCCCGCAATTCCTGCGGGCGACGAAGGCGGAGAGTGTCGCGACTCGACTTCGCGCCGAGCTTCGTCGCGGTGAAATCCTCGCGATGACCGGTCAGGAAGATGAAGCGCGGAAGAGCTTCAGGCTGCTGGCAGACTATTACGACGAAAATGTCGTCGAGAGCGCTCCCGAGCTGACAACGATCGCCAGGGCGCTCGTCCACCTCGAAAAGTATCAGGAAGCGAACGATCTCTACCTCGAAGCGGTCGCGAGCGATGGCCAGTACATCGAGGCCCAGCTCGGTGGCGGCGAACTATACACTTCAAAATATAACTACGCCGAGGCGGCCCAATTTTTCATCGACGCGCTGAAGATCAATGAACAGAGCGCGCGGGCGCACCTTGGAATTGCGATCAACAAGCGGATTGGTGGTGGAGACGAGATGAACGCGGCCCTGACGCGGGCCCTGAAGATCAATCCGCGCTATGTCGAGGCGCGAACCCTGGCGGCGGCGCTCGACCTTGAGGCGGAACGCTTCACCTCGGCCAGAACCCAGATCGAGGAGGCGCTGGCGACCAACCCGCGCTCACTCGAAGCGCACGCGCTGCGCGCGGCGAGCCATTGGCTGCAGGATCAACCCGACGAATTGGCGCGTGAGATTCGGGTAACGCTGGCGATCAATCCCCGCTACGGAAACCTTTACGAGGTTCTGGCCCATTTTGCGACCCAGACGCGCCGCTATGATGAAGCGGTCGGATTTCTGCGCGAGGCGGTCGCCCTCTCGCCGCGCCTCTGGTCGGCACACCTGGCGCTCGGAACGGGGCTGCTCAGGCTGGGGCGGATGGAAGAGGGGCGAGCGGCGATCGAGGCCTCTTTTCAGGGAGACGCCTTCAACCTCTGGGCAAAGAATACTCTCGACCTGCTCGACACGATGAAGGAGTATCGTGAGCTGAAGAGTGGCGATTTCATCGTTCGGACTGCCCCGGCGGAGAGTGAGATCCTGAGCGGCTATGCGGCAGAGCTGCTCGACGAAGTTCGGACACGACTGACGACGAAGTATCGTTTCACGCCACGCGGCCCGATCACGCTCGAGATCTTTCCGAATCACGAAGATTTTGCGGTTCGGACGCTTGGACTGCCGGGGCTTGGCGCGCTTGGCGTCTGTTTTGGAAAGGTGATCGCCCAGGACTCCCCGGCGGCGCGCGCTGACAGCCCCTTCAACTGGGGAAGCACGCTCTGGCACGAATTTGCACACGTCATCACGCTCCAGATCACCGATCATCGGATTCCGCGCTGGTTCTCGGAAGGGCTCTCCGTCTACGAGGAGCATCAGGCACGCCCGGGCTGGGGTGACGACTGGGGCCCGGAGCATATCAGAGCCTTTGCCGCCGGGCGGTGGTTCAGGATTGCCGATATCGACAATGGCTTCATTCGCCCGAAGCAGCCGGACGATATCTCACTTGCCTATTTTGAAGCCTCGCAGATCTGCCATTTCATCGAAGAGCGCTACGGTTTCGAGGCAATCCTTGGAATGCTGAAGGGATACCGAGAAAAGAAGAAGACGCCGGCGGTCCTGCTCGAGAATCTCAGACTGACAGAGGGTGAGTTCGATCGACAGTTCAACCTCTACATCGAGAGCCGGATCGAACGCCAGCTCAAATCGCTCGCCGTGACAGGTCGCCCGCCAGCCTCACCAATCGCGAAGCCGGTAATGCCCGTTGCCGAGAAATTGTCGAAGCAGGAGCTGATCGCGCGCGCAGAGGCCGCGCCAGAAAACTATGAGCTGAACCTCGAAGCGGGATTGAGCCTTTATCAGGAGAAGAACAACGACCGGGCGGCCGTCTTCCTCCGGCGGGCGATCGCGCTCGTCCCCTGGCAGAGCGGTTCCGGCAATCCCTATGACCTGCTCGCCCGAATCCACCTCGAACGTGGCGAGAAGGGGCCGGCGATGGAGATGTTCGAGGCGTGGCTCCGCGCGGACGAGAACAGCATCGAGCCGCTGCGCCGGCTGGCAGAGCTGAAAATGGAGGCCGGCGATCGCGCCCGAGCCCTCGAATTGCTGCGGTTGAGCTTCTACATCAACCCTTACGGCGATGAGCCGCACACAACGGCCGGGTCGCTGCTCCTCGACCTGAAGCAGCCCGACAAGGCGGTCGGCGAGTTCCGGATCGCGATTGCCGGCAAGCCGCCCAACCTCGCCGGCGCGCACTTCAACCTCGCGCGGGCCTTACTCGCGTCCGGAGACAGGGTGGCGGCGAAGCGCTCGCTTCTCACCGCGCTCGAGATTGCCCCAACCTTCGAGGAGGGGCTCGAAATGCTGCTCGAACTGACCGGAAACTGACGGCTCAGATCGCCCGATTGAACCTGAGCGGAGTGACAATCAGAAGAAAAATGGAACGTAAAAAGATCATCATTACCGTGCTTTGTCTGCTTCTGCTGTTGGTGCTGGCGGGACTTGCCGCCGCGCAACGGCGGCAGAAGAAGGCCGGCTATGACGGTCCGCTCGTCACCGAGGCCGGGATTGGCAAAACTGATCCGAATCTCTCCGGGCGATTCACTTTTGTCCGGCTCCGCTTCGATACCAGTCAGTACGGCTACCTCTACAATTTCAACAACTATCTCGGCGACGGTGGCCCCCCGTGGTCGCACGACTACCCGATGGCCTCACGCCACCTGATGAAGATTATGGCGGAACTCTCGAAGATCGACGCCAGCCTCGACCTCAATGAACCGATCCTGACATTCGACGATCCGCTCCTCTTCAAATTCCCTTTCGCCTACCTGTGTGAAATCGGAGTCATGAATCTTTCCGACAGCGAGATCGCCGGCTGGCGAGAGTATCTTCTGCGCGGTGGGTTCCTGATGATCGACGACTTTCGGCATCCGGGCCAGTTCGCCAACCTCCAGGCGCACGTCAAAAGAGCTTTTCCGGAGTATGAACTGCGCAAGCTCGACCTCACCAATCCGGTCTTCAACTGCTTCTTCTCGATCAAGTCGATCGACCTAAATCCGGTTTATGGCCCCTACTACAAACCAGAGTTCTGGGGACTCGAAGACGGTTCAGGCCGACTGATGATGGTCGTCAACTACAATTACGATATCAGCGATTACTGGCAATTCTCGGACAATCCGTTCCGACCGATCGAAGAGACGAACGAAGCCTATAAATTCGGCGTCAACTACATTATGTACGCGTTAACGCATTAGAGCCGATTAACGTTTTGAGGCAAAGGAAACAGCATGTCAGTTGAAACACTCACCGTCCGCGATGACGAGTTGCTGCAGAAGATGGTGGCGGCACGCGAGGGATTATTGCGGGAGATACGTAAGGCGATCATCGGACAGGACGAGGTGGTCGAACAGGTATTGATCTCGCTCTTCGTTGGCGGACACTCGATCATCACCGGAGTGCCCGGGCTGGCCAAGACACTGCTGGTCAAGACGATATCGAGCGTCCTCGACCTCTCCTTCAAG
>JBEIMN010000221.1:0-5708 GCA_040378705.1 Acidobacteriota bacterium | reverse complement strand
GCTGGTCTGTATATTCTCCGTCTTGAACTCTTCGATTGCCTGGTGGGCGCGGATACGCCCGGGCGTGACCGCTGCATTCAATTTCCAGTTGGCGGTCGGGGCGTACTGGATGGCAAAGCGTGGCAGAAAACTGTCCTGCTGACGAGCCGCCGAGCCGATAAAGCTGGAGTAGTCGAAGCCGTAGATGACGAGCAACGGCTGAGCAATCTGCCACTCCCCAAGCGTCGCAACCGATATCTGGTCGAAGGTCGAGGGTACCGCGCTTTTTGCCAATCCGAGTCCCGATGTTCGACCTGGTCCGAGCACCGATCCCGGATAGTTCGAGGGGCTGTTGGTGGCGACCGGCATTGTGCCGGTCGTCATCTGACCATGACTCAGCGATGCCGTAATCTTGTGGCCATCGCTCGTCCGCATCGAGGTGATCGCCGTCAATCTTTGTGGGGCCATTCGGCCGATTCCACGCTGGCCGATCAGTGCCATCTCGACGTTTCCGTCGAGCGATCCGGCGAAAGCGAAGTTGAATCCGAAGAAGTTGGATCCCGCCTGGGGCAGGCTCGATTGCGATGCCAGAAACTGCGCGAGCCCGTGAAATGTCGGCCGCAGTCGAGTGAAGCTGTCTGACCTGACCTCGTCCGTCAGCGGATCACCAGACTGGTTGGCCACTGGCGAGGTCGGGACACTCTGTCTCAGGTTGAGGACGTGGCGCGGTACACTCCGCGCAATCCAGCGATAATCGTCGCTGTCACCGCGCTTCTGCACCAGCGTGTCGGTTCGTTTGAGGGAGAAGTCGTAGATGACACGCCCGGACCGATCGAGGTTGATCCGCGTCAGCATCGAGGAGAAGCCCTCGGCAGTGGCACGCAGCCGATAGGCTCCGGGCGCTACCGTCGCCGAGAACTTGCCCTGCAGGTCAGTCCGCACACTCTGCAGCTCGCGACCACGCGATTGGGGCTCGAGCAATGCGACCACTGCCCCAATCAAAGGCCTGCCCGCGTCATCCCGGACCGATCCACTCACCAGTGCCAGTGGCGCCACTGGTGCCGGTGCCGCTTCGACCCGCAAGACTCCACCCACCATGCTGGCCAGGCCGGCATCGAACGCCGTCTCCGGCGCTACCACGATTGCACAAGCCAGGCACCCGATGATCAGTGGACTAAATGCCTTCTTCATACATTTCATCCGCATATGTTCCATCCGCTTCTCTCCGGCTGTCCATAACGAACAGAGCAGACATTGTCACCAGCAAAATTAATCAGCAAAGCTTATCCCAGTTTCGACCCACCCGTTAAATCTGAATCTCATTCATCGTCATTGTATTTATCAGATATTCCGCAAACGGGCACCGATTCCACGCGGCATGTCAATTCGATTCCGCCGAGTGTAAGCAGGCGCCAAATGCAGGCAGGCGTCCCATCGATTTTGAGATACGAAAGAGTGGCTGTCAAGCTGTCCCAAACGGGCTGTACCAAACGGGCTGTGCCAAACGGCGGAAGCGATGGGGCGATGGGGGGGGGGGCGGAATCTTTAGGGTTAATCCGTTTCGCCAGAGCGACGGCGATGGATGATCGTCTTGACGGGAGAGACCATTTCGTAGTCGATCCCGCGCCAGACGATCCGGCGGGATCTGAGTGAGGCGAAAAAATTCCAGAGATAGAGCAGGGAGATGACCGGATTGAGAAGCGTGTGGGCAAGAATCGTCGCTACCTGACCGCGGCGTAATTTCCTGGCCCCCTGCCCGTTATCGATCAATCGAATTGCCACTGCCGCCCGGATCGCACCGTTGGCCGCGCCGGCAAGGAAGATTCCGCCAAGCAGCGACATCATTATTCCAATCCCTTCTGGCCCAATCCCTTCTCCAATCCCCTCTGGCAGCCCCGTTGTGCCCATCGTGTGGACCGTTTTCGCCGAAGCCCCAATCAGCCAGCCGATGCTGCCCCAGAGGGTGAGATTGTAAAACAGGTGAGTCGCGATTCCGAGTTTCCAGACGATTGGTGAGTAGATTCGTGTGATCCGAATCTGTCGCGTCGTGAACTCGAACAGCTCCGACCAGGAGATCGAGAGAGGCGATTTTACCAGCGCCCCCGGGACAAACCTGATCCGCTGGTGCGCTTCGTGAACCGCCCCGGTCAGCATATAGTCGTCGCTTATCGCCCCATCCCAGCGCCTGAGTACGCGCAGCTTGTCGAAGTTCTCGCGCCGGATCGCCATCGAGCCACCCCACGCAAAACGTGAGCGCTCACCCAGCAATGCCAGTGCCCCCGAATTCCAGACGGCAAGCAGGGTCGATGGAAGCAGCGCCGTCAACCATCTTTTCCACCCGCCACTCACTGCCGGAACAAACCAACGAAATCCTGTCGTCGCCCCGATTCGCTTGTCGCCCAGTGGCGCCACCAACTCAGACAACCAGTCGCTGCCCGGGCGCGCATCGGCGTCGGCAAAGACCAGTACCTCCGTCCGGCGGTCGATGGTATTGAGCATCTCGATACCCGCACAGAGATTGTGAATCTTCTGCCCACGGTTCCTGGCCTCGCCGGCGACCACCAGCCAGGCTGGCCGCGAACTCTGTCCGATCATCTGCTCAATCACTCCGTGTGCCGGGTCGGTCTCATTCTCGGTGATGAATATCAGCTCGTATTCACCATAGTTCTGGGTGAAGAGCGGTTGCAGGTTCTCTTCAAATTCGTGGTCAAGCCCTTTGCAGGGAACAAATATCACCGCTTTTGGCTGGTACTCACGCTGTCGGCTGGCGGCACTCCGCCGTGCAAATCGTGCAAACCCAATGCTGGCCGCCAGCGCCAGCAGGCTCTGCAAGAGCAAAAGCAGCCCAAGAGCCGCGACAATCGTGAAGATGATTCCCATAAGCCACCAAATTTGCAGGGATAGCCGGGTTCGCCAGCTATCCCTGCCTCTCCTCCTGCAATGCGATCAGGTCAAGGATCCGTTCCGGCGCCTCACTGGTCAGTGCCAGGTGCTTGGCCTCGAGGATCAGCCCGGCAAGTGCCGCCGCATGGTCACGGTACCGGACTTCCCGCGTCAGCAGATCCTCGATCACCATTCTTTCCCGTTCCGATCGCGAAGTCTGATCCGTCAGTCCAAGGCCAACCGCCAACTCCATTGGCATCGTCTGATTGCGGACAATCACCAGCAATGGCTCGAAAGTATCCCTGATCTCTTCACGATAACGGTTGATCTCAAGGCTCGAGCTCCTGAAGCCGAGCTGTCCACGCAGCGTCAGTTCGATCACCGGCGCTCCTTCCGGCTCCCCGACAGCCCCAACAGTTGCCGGGGCACGCCCGACCATCTCCCCCCCGACCATCTTCTCCCCGACCATCTCCTCCCCGAACTGACTCATCAGTGCCTGATGAAGCGCTTCCGGTGTCTCCTGGCCGGTGACATCGAAGCTCTGCCGCACGATCCGCCGCTGCTGATACTCACGCTTCAACTCCGCCCGGTGACCGTCTTCGCCAATCTCGACCAGATAGGCACCACGGCGGTTGAAATACTCCTCGACGTTGCAGGCTTCCAGCGACCCTGGATTGTAGACCCAGCCGTCGATCTCGAAATTCTTGTGCGTATGTCCAAGTGCCACATACCGGATATGCGACCGCAGCTCGTTCAGTCTGGCAACCGGCAGCGCCGGGATTGGGCGGTTGAGCTGCCCTTCGACGTCTGTGTGCAGCATCAAGATTGGATAGAGCCGGTCGTCGTGGTGTTCCCGTAACGCATCGATCAGTGAACCAAGCGCCTGACCCACCGTCGATCCGTACCAGAGTGATCCGAATATTCTTACTCCGGCAATGTCGATGAAGGACCCTTTCCTCTCGGCCTCGTTCCAGCGCTGGAGTCTTACTCCACCCTCATCGTGAATGGGCTCGAGCAGGTGCAGAAAACCCCATTGCGAGAGACTTCGCAGCCAGCTGAACTTATTCTCCGCCTCGTGGCAGTCATGGTTTCCCTCGATCACGACCACCGGGATGCCGGCGGCGCGAAGCTTGTCAAGGCAGGCAATCGCGTGGTTCATGGCCTGCGGCTCAACCCGGCGCGCATCGAAGAAGTCGCCGGCGATCAGGACGAAATCGACCTGCTCTCCAATCGCGTAGCGCTCGATCACGTCCTGCCACGCATAGAAAAAATCACGCGTCCGCTCCTCGGAACGGTACCGGCGAATCCCAAGATGCAGATCGGCAAGATGAAGGAACTTCGGCATATATTTAATGTGGTTGACGAAACTGGTTAAAGCGCGGCGGTCATTTTCATTCTTTCCTAAGTCTGACCACCTCAGAAACAGTCAGCAAGTATAACAGCAAAAGGCCACCGATCGAAAATCGATCGGTGGCCTTGAATTGGTGGGGTGAGAACCCAAACCGGCAGGCAGATCAGCCAGCCGGCGGATCTGTAATCACATTTCAGAATACTGAACTCCGGACTCACCGTGGTGAATCGCCTCCTGATGAAGAGGCTGGGAGGGAAACCAGACTGGAACAGAATTCATTCGACGGAGTTCGTGCGGCAAAACCGAAATCGTACACAGAGAATAATTTTTGACTGGCGCTCGACCAGGGATAACAGACGATTCGCAGGTTATCTCACCCAATGTGCCCCGTAACTTGAGTGAAATAACCCGCGAATCTAAAGATGTAATCGATACCCGAATCCGACCCCCGTGTCATTGACCCGTGTAATCGATTACAACCCCTTTGGGAGCAGCGCTCCTCAACTCGAAATAACTTTTTGCACCCTCGGCGGGAACCTGTTAAGGTCCGATCCGCAGGTTACGTCACCCGATGTGCCCCGTATATCCGGATGGCGTAACCCGCGAATCGATGTTGCAGCCGTCAACCAAAATCCGACCCCCGTGTCTTCTCCGGTCGGCGGCTGCAATCTCTTTGCGTGGTCTTTGACCACGGCGTGTCCCGTTTAGCGATCCGCACAACTGATCACGACGTGCCCCGTTGTATCGGTAGCAGTTGTGCGGATCACAGGGTGTAGCGACAGACCGAATCCGACCCCCGTTGGCTTCGGTCATTGCTACAAACTCGTCTGGGCTACAAACTCGTTTGGGCTACAAGCCCGTCTGGCCGCGCTCTGTTCGGAAGCCTTTCGGCCGATTCGCAGGTTACCTTGCACAATGTGCCCCGTAACTTGTGCTAAGTAACCTGCGAATCGAAGCTGTAATCGAAACCGGAATCCGACCCCCGTGTCATTCCTCCGGATCGCGATTACATTCCCTTAAACCCTTGGGCTCTTAAACTCTCAAGCCCTCGGGGAGCAGCGCTCCACAATTCAATCTTTTTGCTCTGCCGGCCACTGTTGTTGGCGCTCTGGCAGGCTGTTTGCGTATCAAATATCTTTTCGGTCATCCCGTCAGTCACCCAATCTCGCATCTGGGTAACGATCATTGTCACTTTCCGTTGGAACCCGTCTTGCGGCGTTCCGTCTCGTTACGCAATACCTAAATGCAACGGTCGTGCCACAGTGTGGTCACAAATGAGATAAAAGTGTATCTTGTTCTATTTATTGAACTTGCAGTTTTCTGGCCAGATTGTCGCTGAAGCTGGTTTCCGCAACAGCCACGTTTACCGGATTTGTTCCAGTTGACAGTGTCCATAACTGGTGACAGTTACAGGTTCCAGGTGTCTACAAAAGGTGACAACATGTGTTTACAGTTTACATTTGACGGAGGGATGGAGTGGGGGGATGGTCATCGG
>JBEIMN010000220.1:0-5712 GCA_040378705.1 Acidobacteriota bacterium | reverse complement strand
CTTTATATTGATGCGGCAGGGCTGAATGAGCCAGGGCGCGTGGGGGAGATCGAGGTTCGGGGAGAGGTCTACCTTTCGACGGAGATTTTCGACCGCATCAACCGGGAGCGGGAAGAGGCGGAGTTGCCAGTCTTCGCGAATCCGCGCAATGCAGCGTCAGGAACTATGCGCCAGCTCGATGCGCGGATTGTCGCTGATCGCCACCTGGAAATATTCTGCTATCAGCTTCTCTTCAATGGCGAGCCGGCCTTTGAAAGTCATGAAGAAGCGCTGGAGTGGTTGAAGCGGAACGGATTCCGGGTCAATCCCCATTTCCGGCGGTGTCGGGATATGTCGACGGTGGTGGAGTACTGTTCACATTGGGGGGAGGAGCGCGATCGACTCAACTATGAGATCGACGGTGTAGTGATAAAGGTGAACCAGGTCGCGCTGCAGGAGGAGATGGGCACGACGGCAAGGTCTCCACGTTGGGCAATTGCCTACAAATTTCCTGCGCGCCAGGTCTCGACGCAGTTGCTGGATGTAATTTATCAGGTTGGACGGACAGGAGCGGTAACGCCGGTGGCAGTTCTCGAGCCGGTGCTGCTGGCGGGAACAACGGTCTCTCGGGCAAGTCTTCACAATTCTGATGAGATGGAGCGTCTCGGGGTGCTGCGGGGCGACTGGGTCTTCATTGAAAAGAGTGGTGAGATAATTCCGCAGGTTTTGAAAGTGATTTCGGAGCGAAGGACAGGTGTGGAGACGCAGTTTCAATTTCCGACCTGCTGCCCGGTTTGTGGAACGACACTGGTAAAGCAGGCGGGGGAAGCGGTGACTCGTTGTCTGAACGAGGAGTGTCCGGCGAGGCTGCGCGAGGGGATCCTCCATTTTGCGGCACGGAAAGCGATGCGGATCGACGGACTTGGCGAATCTGTGGTTGGTCAGCTGATCAGGGCGCGCGACGTCGCGGATGAGCGAGAGGTGGGCGAGGTGCGGCCACCGCTGATTGCAGATGTCGCCGACCTCTACCAGCTTGCCGGGAAGAGGGACGAGGTGATTGCCCTTGAGCGTATGGGAGCGAAATCGGTCGACAATCTGCTCGCTCAGATTGAGACAAGCAAGCAGGCAGGTCTGGCGCGGCTGATCTTCGGGCTTGGAATCAGACACGTTGGGGAGCGAACCGCGGCAATACTGGCCGGATATTTTGGGGAGATGGATCGACTGCTGGTGGCGACCCGTGACGAACTGGCGGCAATCTTCGAGATCGGTGAGGTTGTCGCGGCATCGGTTCATGACTGGTTTCAGTCACCCCGAAACCGTCGCCTGATCGAGCGACTTGCGGCGACCGGCGTCCGGATGGATGCCCTGCAACCGGCGAGCGATGGTGGGAACGGCGAACCTGTGCGACGAGTCTTCGAGGGAAAGCAGTTCGTGCTTACCGGAACACTGCCGACGCTGAAACGTGATCAGGCAAAGGCCTTCATCGAGGCTCGTGGCGGTCGGGTTACCTCGAATGTCAGCAAAAATACGGACTTTGTTGTCGCGGGGGAAGATCCGGGAAGCAAGCTCGAGCGTGCAAATCAACTCGGAGTGATGGTGATCGATGAGGCAAAATTACTCGCAATGGATACGACAATAGAGGAGATATAGCGGTAAATAATTGATACAAATAGACTTGAAGCGCTTTACAATTATTTTACCTTTACACTTGCGAATAGGATCGGCCGGTTATTGACAAGGCTAGTTGGTTTGACCATAATACTAATCAACTAGCAGCGGTAAATACCCTAATGGCTGAGGACGCTGCTGAAGTGGGGGACCGAAAGGGCCCCCTTTCGATTTTCAGGCCTCTGATCGTTAAAGTGTCAGGTTTCAGCCACATCATTCCCATTACGCTTTTCAATTACAACATTCTGGTCACCATATTTCGAGAGTTTGATTTAGCAGCAGATCTGCAGGCTGTTGGAAGATCTGGTCGCTCAAGCGCGCCAAAGGCACATTTTCAGGATGCCTTCTTTGCGCCTGAGCGACCGCGAGGAGTGTCAATACTTTACTCTGACGCGGTAGGTTAGCGTAGTCTCGCCATCGGCCGGGATTGGTACCTTGAAGCGGGCGGCGAAGGCGGCGGTCTTTTCGGCTGGGAGGCTCGAATTGATAATCTCCCAGTCACCCCCGATTGGCTCATTGACAATTACAGTGACCGGTTCTTTCTTATGGTTTCGGATTCGGATCTCGTAAGCGTACTCGAAGGTTCGGCGGGCCAGCCCCTTGAAATCGGTCTGTTTCCTTTCGGCGACGACATCGAAGACGTCACCGAGTTTGACGCGGACGGCCTCATCCTTTGGGGTATGGTCGATCTTGTTCTCTCCGATGAACTGCTGTGAACCTGACTGGTCGGCCTGATAGACACGGAGGATGCCGGCCGGGAGGGGCTGTCCAAGATTGTTCTCCTTCGAGTTCTTGAACTCGACATAGACGCCGATCTTCTCCTTTATTGCCTCACCGGGACTGTTATTACCCTGGAAATAGTAGCTTTGGCCATTGAGAACAAGCTCTTTCGTTACGGCGAGGTTGGCGGCGGAGAGGAGATTTATCTGCTTGGTCTCGTTCTGTTTGACGGTCGTTGGCCGCTGCAGGGTGTAGAGGTGGTACTCGAAGAGAGTCTCCTCATTAAACTGAGGTGGTGGAGCGCTCTGCATTGCCATGGCAACGCCCTTCGTTCGGCTACGAAAAGCGGGCTCATCCTGAACCCGATTGACATCTCCGGCAACCAGTTTGAGTTCGGCATTGCGATAGGTGGTGCCACTCTGGTTGGTGATGGTGACCCAGCCGTTGAGATCTGCCTTCGTGTCTCCCTGGGAGAGGACGACGACATAGTCTGCGCGCCAATCGAGACCATCGGTCAGGTACGAGGCTTCGACGCTGTGGCTGTCACTGCCGCTGTTATTGAGCGTCCAGACGAGAGTCGGCTTGGCGATCAGATCGCTCGGAAGCCGATCAAAGCGAATCTCCGCCACGTTGGTCGGATTGATGACGATCTGGTTGCCAATTTTCCAGACCTGACCACCATTATTGGAGAGAAGTGTCGCACGTGTCGGAACGAGCTGCTCGGTATTGTTTTCGAGCTTACGAATGACGAGAGTAAGTTCCTGGCCGACGTACTTTTCGAGCAGTTTTTCCGGGTTGAGCAGATCATACTCGTAGCTCTGTTCGACGACGTTGAGATTATTGGGCGCGGTCAGTGATTTGATATGGACGGTTGCCGGGTTGATCTTCTGTGAAACATCCATAAAACGGAGTTGCGAGGTTCCGCGTGGAAGCCTGAGAGTTCGCGTGTCTCTGACGAGGCCAAGGTTTGAATTGTAGATGGTGATCGAGACCTTGTCCTGGTTCTCGATCGTGCTGACATTGGCGGGTGATTGGGTGCCATCCTGGGCGGCATCTTCCATTCGCTTGTTTTCATCCATTTTACGAACCTCCCGATTGAGCGACCGCGGGCCTGATCGCGGGTCAGTAGCCCTGCCGGTGGCCATCGTGACAGTCAATGGTTGCAGGCTGAGCAGGGCGATCTGGAGCATCATTTGTGCCTTGCGGTTGAATATCCCTGATTTCAGATTCATGTTTGGGTACCCCCATCTTGTTTGGCCGTCTGGTTAATTTCGATCATAACGCCAATTATCGATCGATCGAGTTTGAAAAATTCATCGCGAAAATTTACGGCTTGCGAAATAGTGGCTCTTCACGGGAAACTTAAAGCGGGGCTCGATTTTGGAATTGGAATGACCTGATTTCCGTGAGCTCCCGATATCCGTGAGACTTGGTTAACGAAACTGCCAGACCGAGCCAGAAACAGGCTGACACAGTATGAACGTAAGAGAGTCGATTTTTGCCGCAATTTTTTTCCTGCTCCTTCTGTCCACCGGATGTGGCCAACTCTATCGTGTCACGCCACTGCCGAAAGAGCCAGTACGAACGACCATCGCCGCTCCGTTGAACGGACTCGCAGTGGCGGCGACGGCGCTTGACGGGGACCGCTCGCTGGAGCAGTTTGAGGCCAACCTGCCGATGGCGGGAGTGCTGGCGGTTGAGGTCGTCATTGCGAATCGGGCAAAGATGCCAATCAGCCTTGAATCGGTCCGGTACACCCTTGTCGATCCGGGTGGACAGACGGCAACAAAGCTGGCCCCGGAGCTGGCACTGCGCCGGGTGATGAAATTTTATGGAACCAGGATCTACCAGATCGACGCCCACCGTGACACGGTCGCCGCCTACCACAAAATCGCGCTCGACGAGCGCGGAGTGGTCGAATCAGGGAGAGAGACAAGAGGCGTGCTCTTCTTCGCGATCGCCCGTCAGGCACCATTGCCCAGTGGTTTTTCGCTCGCGGTCAGGGTCGATGGTCAGACGGTGAGCCTGCCACTCGATAAAACTCCGTAATAACCTGCAAAAAATAGTTGGGGGGGAGGTGAAGGAAGGTGTTGGATTCGATTTACGAAATAACGCGGCGTAATCCGGCCTATCATTTTTGGTGGGGGATAAGGTTTTACGTGACCGGGCTGCGCGCACTGTTTCGTTATCCATCATTGCTGGCGATCTCGGTGGTGCCGATCGGAGCAACGATCGTGCTGCTGATCGGTCTCGCTTTCGGGCTGGCCTGGGCAGCCGGTGAGATGACGCAAGTTTTCAACAGTGTCGCACTGCGTACCACGCTCCGGGTAATCATTTTTTTGCTGGCGCTGATTGGCGGATACTTCCTGTATCTTCCCCTGGCCCGGATACTGCTGGCACCATTTAGTGAAGCGCTCAGCCGGCGTGCATATGCGTTGCACAGGGGCGAGCGGCTCGTCGGTCATGGCGGAAGCTGGTTCGGATCGATGATCGAGGGTGCGAAGCTCGTCGGATTTCAGTTGGTGCTGGTCATCGCCGCGATTGGAATCGGGATAATATTTCCGCCAATCGCCCTTCCGATTGGAAGCCTGCTTGCCATCCTCGCCTGTTCGCTCGATTTTTATGACATTCCACTCTCGGTCAGGCAGCGGACGTTACGGGAGAAACTCGGTCTGATTGGACGCCATGGTCCACTCACGCTCGGCTTTGGAACCGCTGCCTGGCTGACGATGTTTGTCCCCGGGATAAACATCCTGCTGCTGCCGGCGGGCGTGATCGGTGCGACCATATTAATTTCCGAGATTGACCCGCCCGTTCAACCAATGACGTAATGGCCGTTTGATTGGATCAGCCAGTGACTGGCGCTCCACAGTGGTTGCAGAAATTGCTCATTCTCGAGGTATCGGAACCACAGTTTGAACAGACCAGCGGCCTTGTTTGTGCTTCCTGTGAAGCGATAGTCTGCTCAGGAACCTGGAACGACTGGCGATAATCGGGTGGTGGTGGCGGTGATGGAAAGCGATCATCGAGCGGTTTTTGCCCGGGGCCACCGAGACTGAAGACGTCACAGTAGGCGACCGCCGGAAGTGTCCATTGAAAATGCGAAGTCAGGACTACTCCAATGAAGCAGAGGATAAACCCGGCACCGCTCAGAATTTCAACAACAAATGAGAGCAGGATATAGGAAGGGAGATAAGGCAATGTCAGCGAGACACTCTCCCGAACGGCCCCGATCACGCCATATCGCCGATCGACAATCAACGGAAGCGAGAAGAAGGTCAGCCCGAAGACGATCAGATTGAGTATCGTTCCGGTCAGCGAGGTCAGCGGGCTGAAGGGACCACT
>JBEIMN010000219.1:0-5721 GCA_040378705.1 Acidobacteriota bacterium | reverse complement strand
GTTCCAGTTGCTGCAATGACCAGGTTACGCCAACGGTCATGTACTTTCCGTTCTCGTTCGAGTGCTTCAAGGATGCGCTCTTGAAATGGATGTGGACGAAGATCAAAGAACATGCCGGGAACATTTACGCCGGAATTGCGAGCATGGTAGATCGCTTGTCGCAATATCTCGGGCTGCTTGGCATCGAACGGAATAAAATCGTGACTGTTCCAGTATGTCTCAAACTCAACCGTAAATTTTTCAAGGATGTGAGGCATGTCCTGTGCAGTTACTTTAAGATTCCACTCGAGCCCACTTGTCATCGCTGCATGCGACATGTTTGCAGAACCAATGTATCCAGTCGAGAAGCCACTCTCTCGCCGAAAATGCCACGCCTTGGCATGGAGACGAGTTCGCTCTGTATCGTAGGAGATGCGTACCTCGACATTAGGCAGTGAGGCCAGCCATTCGACTGCGTTTGCATCGGACGCTCCCATATAAGATGTCGTGATTACCCGAACCGGGATCCGACGAATAACAAGGTCCTCAAAGGCATCGCGGAGCAGTCGTAGCCCTGACCATTTGATGAAAGAGATCAAAACATCAACCCTGTCCGCCGTCCGCATCTCTTCGGCCAATTCATGGGCTAACTGCGGTTCTTGCGGTGAGCCAGTGAAGAGGCTGCTCTCGTCTAGTGGTGTGATTGGCCGAGGAAGTCGACCAAGAAGGCCCCGATTGGGCGGGGTAATCTCTTTTAGAATTGGCCGAAGGGATTTGATCAGCCGGTGTTGCTGCAGGTGATTACAATCAGGTCCACTCGTTAAGCTTTCAAGAACTTGATTACAGATAACCAGTCGTTGCTCTGAATCAGGCTCGAGTTTGAGGACTTTTTCGAGCACTCTAGCGACAAACGCTGCATAGAGGTGAGGCTCTTCCTCAACATCGATCTTGTCCATTACCGGCTTCAGGTCAGGATAATTTCGAAGGTAATTACTCACGACATTTTGATAGTTTATGTTATTCTGCTGACCAATTATGACGAATCTTTCTGATCTTCAACTTGAGCAAGCGTCCCATTCTGAATTAGTCATGATGGTTCGATTGCTGTTGGCACGAGTAGAATCTCTTGAAAAAGAGGTTCAAATGCTTCGTGAAGAGAACGAGAGATTGAAGCGCCCAAAACCAAATTCACGAAATTCCTCTCAGCCGCCTTCACTCGATCAAAAATCGAATTGCTCAAACGATCAGTCTAAGAAGAAGCACGGCCCTCCATTCGGTCATAAGAGGTTCGTTCGTCAACTGGTTGAAAATCCGGATAAGGTCATTCTTGTCGACGTCGATCAGTGCGCATCGTGTAACCATGACCTTACCGGTACAGAGCCGTCAAAAGTTGTCCGGAGACAGGTTACGGAACTTCCAGAAATCAAACCGATCGTGCTTGAGACCCAGCAGACGGAGAAGACCTGTCCGCATTGCCGGCATCTCAACCGGGCCGAACTCCCGACTGGATTGGAAGCCGACCGATTTTTCGGTCCTCGCCTGGAAGCGACGATCGTCTTCCTCAAGCACCAGAATCACTTCAGCTATGAGCGAATTGTGAACGCCCTTCGCGAGATGTTCGGCCTGGAAATCAGCGAGGGTGGTATTTCCGCCATCATCGCCCGGGCCGGAAATCTGGCGTCAGCAGAAGCCGCAGAAATTCGCGAGGCCGTCAAATCAAGCGCAGTGATCCAGAGTGACGAGACCAGCGCCCGGGTAAAAGGCCGCAACTACTGGCACTGGGTATTTCTCACCGAGTCCGGTGCTTATCATCAGATTGTTCCACGTCGGAACGCCGAGGTTATCCGTGATCTGATGGAACAGATGATCGCCGATGTCTGGGTCAGCGACTGTTTCAGTGCGCAGATGAAGGCACCGGCCAGGAACTTTCAGATCTGTCTCCAGCATCAACTCCGGGATTTGAAAAGAATCCTTGAGCGGCTGCCTGGATCGGACTGGACAGCCCAGATCCGGAAACTGTTCCGTGAAGCCATTCACCTGAATAATCGGATGATCAGTCCATCTGCGGATCTGACGCTGAATGGATTTCACCGACGTGTCTCGGAGATCGGGAACCGTCTTGATCGGCTGCTGGGAGATCAACTGACCGATTCGGACGAGAAACGTTTGCAGAATCGATTTCGGCTTCATCGGGATAAGTTGCTGACATTCCTGGACTATCCGGGTGTTCCGCCGACGAATAATGCCAGTGAACAGGCCATTCGCACTTCCGTCATCCACAGAAAGGTGACCAATGGATTTCGATCCGAGTGGGGTGCGAAGGCCTATGCGGACCTGCTCTCTGTGATTTCGACTTCAAAGATCAAGGGTAAGAGAGTCTTTGAAACTCTGGTCAATTTGATGGGGTCAGAAGTTCTTCCATTCCTGCACGCCTAAACCCGTGAGTAATTACCATTTTTCAGGTAGGCGGTGGAGGACGACAGGCAACATCGGCCAGCATTCCGGCCTTGCCACCGCCTTTCGTCCCCCGGTCGTAAAACCATTTACCGCCGTCTGCGCACGGAGTTACCGCTGTCACAGACTCCGATCAGAGACTAGTCCTTCCCTCCCCGCTGTTGGCTTTGGCAGGGCGAGGAATGGCCGGAGCACTGATTTTGTTGACGATTTTGGCTGCTCCGCAACTCTGTCCGATGCGGGTCGCCGCCCCCTTGCTGCCGGCATTGCGTGCCGCTCCGGTAAAAGTCGCCTCACTGTTGGCGACAGTGACATTGAACTCCTGCACGCGCAGCTTTTCGGAGTTGGCAAGCTTACCCTGGATGCACCGCTGAATCTCGGTGTCACTCCGCTGAGCTGGCCTGCCGATACTTGCCGGAGCGTTTCCTGGCAATGAAGCTGCCGAGCCAGCCGGGCCAGTTTGCCCAGTTTGCCCAGTCTGAACGGATTGAACGGATTGAACGGATTGAGCAGGCGCGGCAATGGCGAGCAGCGCGAGCGCGCAGAGTGAAACGATTGTGCTTCTGAAACTCATGGATTACTTCCTCCTCAAGGAATAGTTGGTTCACAAGGAGGTCATAGCAGCGGGTGGCTGACCGAAAATGGGGATGGCTGGTGGTATATTATCCAAGTTTCGATTTTGCGCAAGAGAAAAATCTGATCAGGGAGCTAATGAATTAATGAGTTACTACAAGGTAGCAAAGACAGCAGAAATTCCCCAAAATCAGCCTGGCCAGGCCGGATTAAGGGTGAGGCTTGGACGGGACGATATCGCACTGTTCCGGTACAACGGTCAGATCCACGCGATCAACGACCTCTGCCCACACCGTGGAGCACCATTGAGCGAGGGCTTCGTTGACCAGGGTAAGGTCTTCTGCCCGTGGCATTGCTTCGACTTTCACCTGGAGACGGGGGAGTCGACGATTGCCTCGCACCTCTGCGTGACAACCTATCCGGTCAGAATCGACGGCGACGAGGTCTCGATACTTTACCCTGACGAACTTGTGGCACCGGAAGATGAGTCTGAACTGATACGGATCGACGAAGGGGGTGGCTATTGATCTATGACCGAATCCTGTTCGGGCTGGCCGCAGCCTGGAATCTGACGGCGGCCCTGACGCTGATGTTCCGTCCGGAGACGATGCTGACGCGACTGCGGATCGCCGATCCAGCGGCGGCAATGGTCGTCCGCTCATTCTTCTCGAGTGTCGCGACGTGGGGTATCGCCTACGGAATGATCGCCATCGATCCGCTTCGCTTCCGTGATTTTGCCTGGCTTGGCGTGATCTCAAAGCTGCTCTTCTTCACCATCTACGCCGCATACTTCGGGCAGGGCCGCCTGACACGGCAGGCGTTTCTCCCGGCGCTGCTCGATCTCTTCCTCGCCATTCTCTTCATCGAGTTTCTCTGGCGGACGGCGGGCCGCTGATAAAAGCTGCTGATAAACCCCGCTGATAAACCCCGCTGATAAACGAGGACGCGATGTCAATGTATTGCCAGCATCCGGTCGAGCGCGACTCTGGCCCAGCGGGCGGTCTCCGGGTCGACCCTGATCTGATTGACGACGTGCCCATCGACCAGATTCTCGAGTGACCAGAGAAGATTCTCCGGCGCGATCCTGAACATCGTCGCGCACATACAGAGATCCGGGGCGAGAAGCGTCACAAACTTGTCCGGATGGCGATTGGCAAGCCGATTGACGAGGTTGAGTTCGGTTCCGACCGCCCATTTGCTGCCGGCCGGAGCATCAGCCAGCATCCTGATGATGTGCTCAGTCGAGCCATTGAAATCGGACTTGTCGACCACTTCGTACCGGCATTCAGGATGAACGAGAACATTGATACCGGGGTACTCTGCTCGCCGGTCATCGACGTGGCGGGGAAGAAAGCGGCCATGGACAGAGCAGAACCCTTTCCAGAGAATGATCTGCGCCGCGCGCAGTTGCTCTGGCGTATTCCCGCCAAGTTCAAGCCGCGGATCCCAGACAACCATTCGGTCGAGCGGGACTCCATACTTCACCCCCGTATTGCGCCCAAGATGCTCGTCCGGAAAGAAGAAGAGCTTCTGACGCTGCCGAAACGCCCACTGATAGACCGGCAGCGCGTTCGAAGAGGTGCAGACGACCCCGTCGTTCCTGCCACAGAATGACTTGATTGCCGCGGTCGAGTTCATGTAGGTGATCGGCAGCGGATCATCAATCCCTAGCTGTCGCAGCTGCTCCCACGCCGTCTCGACCTGATCGAGGCTTGCCATATCGGCCATCGAACATCCAGCCGCCAGATCCGGAAGAATGACCTGCTGATGCTCCGCGCTCAAAATATCGGCCGACTCGGCCATGAAGTGAACCCCGCAAAAGACGATGTACTCCGCTTCCGGCCGCCGCGAAGCCATCTCCGCGAGCCGGAAAGAGTCACCCTGAAGATCGGAATGGCAGATGACATCGTCACGCTGATAGTGATGCCCAAGCACGACCAGCCGCGTTCCGAGTCTCCGCTTTGCCGCCTCTATGCGGTCGAAAAGCTCGGCTTCGCCCAGATTCAGGTATTCGGTGATCGGTCGCGGCGATACCTCACACACACTCTTTGCCGTCTCGACTTGCTGTGCCATTCATCCTCCCAAACGCCTAGGGCTAAACGCCGTAGGGCCAAATGCCGTAGGGCCAAATGCCGTAGGGCCAAATGCCGTAGGTGCGTCGTCTCAGTCCGTCCGGCTCCTCACCTCACACATCCGACTCCACACTTAGTGTAATAACAACACGAAGGCAGAGTGTACAGAAGAGATGAAATGAAAAGCAAGCGGGTAGGGCGACAAAATCCGTGCCGTCGAAGGTGCTCACTGGCGTTGAATATCGAGTGCCTTCATGCGCCGGTAGAGGTGGCTGCGATCGATGCCCATGATTTCAGCCGTGCGGGAAATATTACCGTCGGTTTCGGCCAGTTTACGAAGGATAAATTCACGCTCGTAGGCTTCAGCCGCTTCGCGATACGAGTCAAAATTGAAGCTGGAAGCGGGGGGAGCGTCGGCACCGAGAATGGGCAGGTCATCGGCAACGACAAGGCGGTGCGCGTTCATAATAATGACGCGTTCGATCGTGTTGCGGAGTTCGCGGACATTGCCAGGCCAGTTATAGTTCTGCATGCGTTCGATGGCATCGGGGGTAAACTGTTTCGGTTCCCGACGGTTGACGCGAGAGAACTCCTGATTGAAGTATTCGACAAGCAGGGGGATATCCTCAAGGCGGTCGCGAAG
>JBEIMN010000218.1:0-5729 GCA_040378705.1 Acidobacteriota bacterium | reverse complement strand
GAACATTATGATTGGTGAGAACCGTGTCATCTCGTCACGACTGGTCAATGACGTGCGGGTCGCCTTCAACCGTGTGGCGGGTCAGGTGATTCACGAGAACGCCGGGGTGAGTATCAACCGTGCGGTCGGGATGCCGGAGTTGTCTGGTAATCCGCGCGACTTTGGATTGAGCTATATCACGGTCAGCGGTTACTCTGCGCTTGGGCACGAGTACAACAATCCGCAGCAGACGGTGACCAATGTCTACCAGGTGCTCGATACGGCGACACTGGCGCTCGACCGGCATCTGCTGAAGTTTGGATTCGATGTTCGTGCTTCGCAGCAGAATGGATTTCGGGATGTCCAGTCACGCGGCTTCCTGACCTTCTCGTCGCAGGCGCCGGTGACGAGGGTGGCGCTGGCCGATCTGCTGCTGGGAGTGCCGGTCTATTCGGGTGGTGCGAAGCTGAACAATCATCAGCATCTGCGAACAGAGAGCTACAATCTCTTTCTCAGCGACAATTTCCGGCTCAGTTCACGACTGACGATCTCGGCGGGGCTTCGGTATGAGTACAACTCGCCGGCGGTCGACACGACGGATCGTGCCTATCTCTACAATCCGGCGACCGGCTCGCTTGGCAAGGTTGGCAGTGCCGGGATTCCGCGTGCCGGGTACGAGGCCGACCGCAACAACATTGCCCCGCGGCTTGGACTGGCGTGGACGGTTGGCCGGACGGTGCTGCGCGGAGGTTATGGCGTTTACTTTGATCAGTCGCCGCTGGCGCCGGGTGAGGCACTCTATTTTAACGCGCCATATTTCACGCTCAACTACTATTTCCCGCTGCAGGGGCTGCCGCTCGAATTGAGCAATCCCTTTCCGGCAGGCTTTCCGCTGCGACTGCCGGGGTCGGCCTTTGGCTTCGATCCGGGGCTGCGAACCGCTTACACGCAGCACTGGAATCTGAGCCTGCAGCGAGAGCTGGGGCGGAATCGGGTCTTCGAGCTGGCCTATGTCGGTTCGAAGGGGACGAAGCTGCTCGCGACGCGTGATCTGAACCAGCCGGGGCCGAGTCCGCGGCAGCCCAATCTGCGGCCGAATCCGATCTTCGACGAGATCAGTCTCCAGGGATCGATGGCCGATTCAAACTACCATTCACTGCAGGCGAAGTTCCAGCAGCGGCTGGCGGGAGGGCTTTCGGTGATTGCGTCGTATACCTGGTCGAAGTCGATCGACAACGCCTCCGGGATCTTCGCCTCAGCGGGCGATCCGAACTATCCGCAGGACAGTTGGAACCTGCGCGCGGAGCGTGGGCGATCGAACTTCGACATTCCACATCGTTTCACGGCCGGCTATACCTGGGATCTCCCCTTCGGAAAGGGGCGGCGCTGGCTGGGTGAAGGGCTGGGGGCGGTGATTCTTGGGGGCTGGCAGACGGATGGGATCATTGCCCTCCAGAGTGGTCGCCCGTTCACGGTCGCACTGTTGCCGGAGTTTGACAACAGCAACACCGGGCGGACCAATCTCGGTTTTGGGGCGAACGATCGTCCCAATCTGGTTGGAAACGCGGCGCTGAGCAGTCCGACGCCCGAGCGCTGGTTCAACCCGGCGGCCTTTGCGATTCCAGCTTACGGCAGCTTTGGGACGGCGGGGCGGAATATTCTGAGTGGGCCGGGATTCCGGAACGTCAATGCCTCGCTGCGGCGGAGCATCGCGCTGACAGAGCGGACGACGCTGCAATTGCGGGGGGAGTTCTTCAACCTCTTCAATCAGGTCAACCTCGGGTTGCCGGACAACTTTGTCGGGTCGCCGTCGTTTGGGAGCGTCCGGATGGCCGAGAGTCCGCGCCGGATTCAGCTTGGAGTGAAGCTGATTTTTTAAATATCGGGTTCGGCGTTGCTTTTACACCGATTCACAGCGCCCGGAGGAGCCTCGTCAGGGGCGACTCCGGTCGTGCCATTTTTCGGGTGTGACGATCGTTTCCAGTCGTCAAAAAAGGGTGGCCGGACGGGTGGGAAGACTCGGCAACGGCTGGCAGCCATTGCCTTTTTGCGGACTATTTCATATTCTGCCGGTCAGCGAAGATCACTTCGCGCATACTCCCAAATTTCAGAAACATACAAACCGGAGGCAGCGATGTCAGAGAATACAGGTCGGAGGCGTTTCATTGGTAGCGCGGGCGCAAGCGTAGCCGGGGCGGGTCTTCTCTCTGCGTATTCATATACGAGGGTACTTGGCGCGAATGACCGGATTCAGATGGGGATCATCGGGTCTGGCGGGCGCGGCCGGAGTGTCATGGGTTCATTCAACAAGTTTGCGAACGACTGCGAGTTCATCGCGGTCAGCGATGTCTATGAACCGAACATCGAGGCAGGTTTGAAGCTCTCGCGGAGCGGCGCGATGACGACGATGGACTATCGGAAGCTGCTCGAGAACAGAGAGGTTGTCGGGATTCTCAATGCGACCCCGGATCACTGGCATGCGGATGTGCTGCTCGACGCGGTGGCGGCGGGGAAGGACGTCTACACAGAGAAGCCATTCTCCTACTCGATCGAGCAGGGGGCGAAGATGGTGAAGGGGGTGCGGGCGACGAAGCAGATTGTCCAGGTCGGAATGCAGCGGCGAAGTTCAGAGGCGGTGCGTGGGGCAAAGAAGCTGATCGACGAGGGTGTTCTCGGCGAGGTCGTCATGGCGCGTGCGCAGTGGTTCTGGAACAGGAAGCCGATGCCGCAGAAGCTTAATCTGGAAGGCAAGCTCGATTGGGAGCGTTTCCAGGGACCGGCGAAGACGCGGCTTGAGCTGGATGAGCGAAGGTTTTTTCATTGGCGTAATTTCCGTGACTACAATGGCGGACACGTCACGGATCAGGGGACGCACCTGATGGATGTGATTCAGTGGTTCTGCAACGACGGGAAGCCGCCGGTCTCCGCGGTCTGCCAGGGGGCAATCTATGTCCACAAGGGTGGGGATGTGCCGGACACGTTCAGCGCGGTCTACGAGTATCCGTCGTTCATCGCGACGTGGACGCTCTGCTACGGCAATTCATTCGAGGATAGCTGGAAGATCTTCATTCAGGGGAAGAAGGCGACGATGGTGATCGATGACGATGGCTATCGTGTCTATCCGGAGGTCTGGAAGCGGCCGGAGATTCCGCCGGCGGTGACTCACGAGTACAAGGGTGGGATACCGACGGAGCCACACGTCCGGAACTTCCTCGATTGCGTCAAGTCGCGGCAGGAGCCGAACGCGCCGGTCGAGGTTGGGCACCGGGCGGTGACCGGGCCGCATCTTGCCAATCTGGCGTTGAAGTCGCAGCGGCGGGTTGTGCTGGCCGAGGATGGTAATTCGACACGAGCGTAGGCAATGGTTATGAATCGAATTTCGAGATTGGCGGTTATTCTTGTCACCTGCATAGTCGTTATGCTGTCAGCCCGGGTCGTTGAACGGCCGGGGCAGACAGCAGCAAAGGTCGATTTCCGGCGTGAGATCGAGCCGATCCTCGTGCAGTCGTGTCAGCGATGCCATGGGGTGAAGAAGGCGGCCGGGCAGTTGCGGCTCGATGTGAAGGCGGCGGCATTCAGGGGCGGGATCAGCGGTGTCGCGATCATTCCGGGAAAAGGGCAGGAGAGTCTGCTGATCAGGCGGATTCTGGGTGAAGGCGGACAGGCGCGGATGCCGATGGGTGGCGACCCGCTGTTACCGGCGCAGATAGAGCTTTTGAGCCGCTGGATCGACGATGGTGCGGTCTGGCCGGACGATTCGGATGGCGGCGGGACGGTGGCAGCGGCGGAGCCGGCGCGCCACTGGGCCTATGTTGCACCGGTGCAGGCGGCATTGCCCGATGTCAGGGCGGGATCGAAGCTACGCAATCCGATCGACAATTTCGTGCTGGCGCGACTGGAGAAGGAGGGGCTGACCCTCTCGCCACGGGCTGGCAGGGAGGCACTGCTGCGGCGGGTCTATCTCGACCTGATCGGATTGCCGCCGACGCTTGCCGAGATGGACTCTTTTCTGGCGGATGATTCACCGGATGCCTATGAGAAACAGGTCGACCGGCTGCTCGCCTCGCGCCATTATGGTGAGCGCTGGGCGCGGCCGTGGCTCGATCTGGCACGCTATGCCGATTCACACGGCTACGAGTCGGACGGGCTGCGTGTGATGTGGAAGTATCGGGACTGGGTGATCGATGCGCTCAATCGTGACCTGCCGTTCGACCAGTTCACGATCGAGCAGATTGCCGGAGACATGCTGCCGGAACCGACGACGGAGCAGTTGATTGCTTCCGGCTTCCACCGGAACACGCTGCTCAATCGCGAGGGTGGCACGGATGGTGACGAGCAGCGATACGAGGTGATCGTCGACCGTGTCAACACGACGTCGACGGTCTGGCTCGGCTCGACGCTCGGTTGCGCGCAGTGCCATAACCACAAGTATGATCCGTTTACGCAGAAGGACTACTATCGAATGTACGCCTTCTTCGAGAATTCGGAGTACCGGATCGGGACGGAGTCGTTCCAGCGGTTCGTTTTCGAGCCCGATCTGGAGTTGCCGACACCGGAGCAGGAGACGAAGCGGAAGCAGTTGCGTGATGAGCTGGCCGGGATCGAGAAGGTTTTGAAGAGCACGACGCCGCAACTTGACCAGGCGCAGGTGAAGTGGGAAGCGGAGATGCGTGCGGAGCCGGGGCGCTGGCGGGTTCTCGATCCGCGTGAGTACCGTTCGAGCGGCGGAACGACGCTGACGAAGCTTGAGGATCGTTCGCTGCTCGCTTCGGGGGCGACGCCGGAGCTTGACGACTATGTGATCCGCACGACGATTTATCCGAAGGCAAACGCGACGGGGCCGGATCGTGTGACAGCGTTGCGGATCGAGGCGTTGACAGACAAGAGTCTGCCGCGCGGTGGGCCAGGGCGGGATCTTTACGGCAACTTTATCCTGACGACGGTGGAGGCGAAGGTCGGCGGTAAGCCGCTGGTCTTTGCCGATGCCGATTGGGACAACGGGGTCAACAAGATCGACAAGAAGAACTTTTTCAATCCATATGAGCCGGGTCAGGTGACCGATCGGCCACGCGGCTGGCTGATCAATGCCATGGCCGACGACGTGCGGCTCGACAGGCAAATGGTGCTGGTGCTCGAGCAGCCATTGCAGGTGACGAAGCCAATCGAGCTTGAAGTGAAGTTATGGTTCATGGCCGGCGGGTTGAACGAGGGGATGGGGCGTGTCCGCTTGTCGGTCGGCAATCTTGAAGAGCCGATGCGGCTGGTCGAGGTTCCGGCGGCGCAGAAGCTGTTGATGGTGAAGGCGACGACGGAGCGGACAGCGAAGGAGCGCGAGGAGCTGGCGGAGATCTTCCGGAAGGTGACGCCGCTCCTGAAGTCACAGCGTGACCGTGCAAAGCAGATTGGCGAATCGCTCGACGCGCTGGGGATCGTCAGGGCGATGATCATGCGCGAAAAGTCTGGCTGGGATCGCCCCTCGACCTGGCTGCGCGATCGTGGCAACTTCGCGAGCCGGGCGGAGAAGGTCTTTGCCGGAACGCCGGCGTCGCTCCACGCCATGCCGGAGAGTGCGCCGTCGAACCGGCTCGGGCTGGCGCGCTGGCTGGTCGACGAGCGGAATCCGCTGGTTGCACGGGTGGCCGTCAACCGTGCGTGGGAGCAGTTCTTCGGGCGCGGGCTCGTCGAGACGAGCGAGGATTTCGGGTCGCAGTCGGCTCCGCCATCGCACCCGGAGCTGCTCGACTGGCTGG
>JBEIMN010000217.1:0-5740 GCA_040378705.1 Acidobacteriota bacterium | reverse complement strand
GGTGGTGTTGACCGACTGGCCGCCGGGACCCGACGAACAGAAGGTGTCGATGCGCAGATCCTTCGCCTCGATCTTCACGTCGACCTCTTCGGCCTCCGGCAGTACCGCGACAGTGATCGCAGATGTGTGGATGCGGCCGCTTGTCTCAGTCTGCGGGACACGCTGCACGCGGTGCACCCCGGACTCGTATTTCAGCTTCGAGAAGACGCGCGTTCCCTCGATGATCGCTTCACCCTTTTGAATCCCGCCGAGTCCGGTCTCGGAGATATCAGCGATCTGGAATCGCCAGCCCTGCTGCTCTGCGTATCGCTGGTACATCCGCAGCACTTCAGCGGCGAAGAGGCAGGCCTCCTCGCCGCCGGTTCCGGCACGGACTTCGAGAATGACGTTCTTTTCGTCGTTCGGATCCTTCGGCAGCAATAGTACCTTCAAATCGTCTTCACACTTGCGGAGCATCTCCTCCAACTCCGGCAATTCGGCCTCTGCCAGTTCACGCATCTCTGGATCGTCATTTTCGCGCATCAATTCACGGGCGCCTGCGATGTCACGGTCGAGCTTCTTCATCTCGCGGAACTTCGCGACGATCGCTTCCAGCTCGCGGTGCTGACGCGCAATTTTAGTGTAGCGAGTCTGGTCACTGATCACCGTCGGGTCGGACATCTGTGAGGTCAATTCTTCGTAAGTCTTTTCGATCGCTTCCAGTTTTTCAAACATAATCGATCCAGTTATCTTGAGGCCATATTCAGTATAAAACCGCTCGGGATAAAACCGCCGGGGTCAAAACTCTGGGGCAAATACCCGATCAACCGGCTCAATCGCCGACAGCGAGAGGAGTCTCTGGCTGTGGCTCGAGCTTGAGCGACTCTTTGAGGGCATAGATTGCAACTTCGAGCTGGTCGGCGGATGGGTCACGCGTCGTGATATTCTGGAGCCAGATTCCAGGGAGGGTCATGAGCCGGAAGACCGGACTCGTCTCCTTCTGACCAGCCGCCTTTATTATTTCGTATGAGATACCGGCAATCACCGGAATCAGCGCAATTCGTGTCACCAGATTGAAGAGCAGCGAATCGAACTTGACGACCGAGAAGAGGACGATCGAGACCAGCATGACGACCATCAGAAAGCTGGTCCCGCAGCGCGGATGCTGACGTGGATGGCGTGACGCATTGTCGACGGTCAATTCCTCGCCCGCCTCCCAGGTGAAGACCGTCTTGTGCTCTGCGCCGTGATATTCGAAGATCCGCTTGATGTCATCAAGCTTCGAGAAACTCCAGATCATGACCAGGAAGACCCCCATTCGAATCACTCCATCGACGAGGTTGAAGCTGATCGAGGGACGAACTGGTTTCATCCAGACTCGCGACCAGGAGAGGATCGCCTCATACCAGGGAAGTGATCCATCCAGCCCGGCGGATAAGAGTCGCCCGGTGGCATTGCCCCAGCCAAACTAGAGAAACAGGAAGTTGGTCAGCAACAGCGGAAGAACGACGAAGAGCAGAACATTGAAGATCAGCGCGGTGACGATCGAACCGGCAGCCCCGAGCGACTGGATCTGCGATTCACCGCTTCCGGACTCTTCGCTATTCTCTTCACCGAGGGCGATGTTTGCTGAGAAGTTGAGCGCCTTCACCCCAAGAATCATCGAATGAATCAGCACCGCACTGCCGCGCAGTACCGGAACCTTGAGGATCGGATACTTCGCACTCAGAGATGGCAATCGTTCGGCCCTTGAAACGATCGTCCCGTCCGGGCGCCGAACGGCTACGGCATAGGAGTTTGGTGCACGCATCATCACACCTTCGATTACGGCCTGGCCGCCGACGATGATCTCTTTCTGCTCACTCATCGAACCTCCTCAAATCCCGATCAATTATGAAAATATGCCGATCTGGCGATGATTCAAAAAAAACGAAAGCCACAATGCCTCCGGGGTGGGGTGACTTAAGATTCATGACTCAGAATTGACTAAGGCATGAACTGTCGTCGCGGCCCGCCCCGTGGCTTTGTGGCTCCGGTTTCGAGTGTCTAAAGATGGCCGCACACAAAGACCGGCCCAACGCAGCCAGATCCAACGCAACCAGAACTGGCGCAGCCAGAACTGGCGCAGCCAGAATTGGCACAGCCAGAACTGGCACAAACGGATAAGAGCCGTCTGCCCGGCTCACAATTGAGCCATGTCCTGACAGTCAGATTGGTCAAGGTGTGCATTATCACTCCGATCAGCCAGCCGTTTCGATCGGTTTCCGGCCGTACTTACGCTGGAAACGCTCGACTCGTCCGGCGGTATCGATCAGTTTCTGCTTTCCAGTGAAGAAGGGGTGGCAGCTCGAACAGATTTCGACCTGGATCTCCTTCTTGGTCGAGCGGGTCGTCCACTGGGCGCCGCACGCGCAGGAGACCTGGCACTCATTGTAGTTCGGATGGATATTGTCTTTCACGGTCGATTCTCCTTTTGTTCACGCCTCCGAAAGCGATACCGACTGCTGGCAGCCGAACGAGCCTTCCGAGCGTGGACTATTACACTATTTTAGTACACGCATCAAACCCACAGGGTAGCCGAATGTTTCGGGAAATGTCAAGTATCGACCACCTCTCTGTCTACATCTCGTGATTCACCCACCTTCGATTCTCATTTTTCAGGCGATCGGCTTCCCGCGCCAATTTCTGCCGCCAGTCCCGTTGTCGCGGTGAGGAGGTCTTCAAAAAATAGGTCGTGGGCAAATGGTGTGAGGTGCGAATCGTCGCTATAAAGATTCTGCCCGCCGGCAGTGATTCGGCAAAGATTGTTTCTTCCGCAGATGTATGACTTCAGCGAGAAGAATCGCGTCAGATTGCGGCCGGCGAAATAATCGCGCAGGTGGTCATCGACTTTGTGGTAAAAAGCCGTCTCAAGCTTTTCCGTTGGACCGATCTCGGCGAGGGTGCTGGCGGAACCCTTCTGAAAGTTGAACCATTGAAGATGAAGAGACTGTACCTGTGTGGTCGTGAGGGTCGGGTTGGCGCCAATCACGAGCAGTCCGGCCCCGCGCGAATTGACGTTCGCGGCGAGTGAGTCGATCGACGGGTCATAGGCTTCGACCGCCGGCAGGTTGTTATTGTCGTAGGGAAGATACCGCGGAAGATAGATGCGAAGCACGAGAATATCGCCCTTCCGCAACGAGCCGATGACTTCATCCAGGAGCAGACGCTCGTCGATCTCGGTGCAGCCAAGATCGGGATTGTGGCGGATTTCGGCCTGTGACATTGGATAAGGGCAGCCAAAGCCGTAGATCAGCCGAAACTCATACCCGAGCTGGCGTGAGATGGCGGCGATATGTTCGGCAGAGACAAGGGCGAAGCTGTCTCCGACAAGGAGGATCTTCTTCGCACCAGTGGGCGCGTTGACGCAGTTTCGAATGAAGTCGCGGTCGACGGTGGGTTTTGGCTGGTAGTTTTTGCCGCTGAGCAGATGCGGCGTCATATTGCACTGCCGGCGCGCCGCGGCGATCGAGTCGGCAACTCCCGCGTATTGGGGCGCGGCGAGGATCGTACTGCCGGTCTGGCGCCCATCTGCCGGGCCTTCACCATTACTGGTAGTTCCCAGATAGAGCCGATCGGCGCCTGGCAGGAGAAGAATCAGCAGCAGTATTGCGACCGCGGTCGAGCCGAAGAGTCCGAACGCGATGGTTCTCCCCCGTGAGGCGGCCCATTGACGATGACGGAGTGGCTTTTCGACGTATTTATGCGAGGAGGCGGCGAGTCCGAAGATTAATAGCACCTGAAATGGTGCCGACCACCAATGGATTCCAATCGTCCAGTGGCTGGTCGTCAGGATCGTCCAATGCCAAAGGTAGAGGGAGTATGAGATTAGTCCGGTATAGGTTGCGGGACGGCTGGTCAGTACTCGATAGAGAGTCGTTCCCGGGCAGATGGTTCCAATCATCATCGTCGTCAGGAGAACGATCGCCAGCGTCAGCCATTTCGTCTGTCCGAAGGGAAGGAAGAGAATGGTGATCACCGATCCGACAAGCAGTAGCGGCAGCCATCGGCGGATGTTTCCGGGCAGTTCGGTCCTCGCATACCTGCCACGGATGGTGAAGAGCAGGCATCCCGCACCGAGTTCCCAGAAACGCGCCGGCATCAAGAAAAATGCTGCTGGCTGATTGATGTCGCTCAGACGGATGAAGAGCAGCAGCGAGGCGAGCGACATCGTGCCGATGGCCAGCGGAAACATCACGCTTCGGCGATGCCCAGGCCGGACCAGCAGCCAGAAGATCAGCGGGAAAATAAGATAAAACTGCTCCTCGACCCCGAGCGACCACGTATTCGTGAAGATGTTCAGCTTCGACGAGTCCGCAAAATAGAATCGTGCCGCCCGAAAGAGATAGAGATTCGAAAGACCGAACAGGGCAGTCAGACCGGTCTTGATTGTCACCGCCGGCGCAGGATTGAAGAGCCGGACCAGAATTGCAGAGATCGCTGCACAGAGCACCATCGCCGGGACCAGCCTTTTGATGCGTCGCGCATAGAAGCCCAGTAAAAAATCGCCCAGCGTGCCACCAGGCAGTTGATACAATGAAGAAGTGATAACATAACCCGAAACAACAAAGAATATGTCGACTCCAAGGTAGCCGTTGGGGAGGCTCTTCTCGTTGAAATGGTAGAAGATGACAGCCAGGACCGCCAATGCTCGCAGACCATCGATATCCGGTCGATATGGGCTTTGATCCCCCGGAGGGTGGTTCGCCTGAGGTGGTTCGGTGTTGATCATTTATTTTGATATTTCAGGTATTTTAAATGGTCAGAAGTCGCCTGGTTTCAGAATGACGGCTGGTTCGGATTATATGCAGACCACGGCGCGCGCAATTACAGGCAGTGTAGATGATTTGTGAAAATGAGAGGTTGCCGGCGGATCGGGTGTTGGCAGGAAAAGAAGGGGCGCGATTACACAGGGAAGCCGCCCCGCCCGCCTCTGGTTTAAGCCTGTCGAGGAGGATTGGAGTGGCGCCAGTCATTGCCGTTAAGTCACGAAATGGGATGCTGCTGCTGGCGGCACTGATGCTGACGGCGGGCGGGGCCGTTTGCGCGCAGTCTGTGCGGAGTGGTGTGACGCCGGAGTCGATCCGGTTGGCGGTGGAGCAGGGAGACTCGGCGATGGCAGAGCGGCTGGCGCGTGAGTTTCGGCGACGGGCGCCGGCAGTATTTGCCGGGCGAAATATCGATTATCTGCTCGGGCGGCTGCTCGAGCGGCGGGCAGCGAACACGGAAGCGCGCGCCCTTTACCGTGAGGTTGTCGATCGGCGTTCCGTTCTCGCCGGTTTCGCGCTTCGCCGTCTTGCCGGAATTGCAAGAAGTGAAGGCCGGATGGCCGATGAGCAGTCGTATTTGCGAAGGCTCCTCGTCGAGCATCCGGCTTTTTTGCGACGTGATCAACTCGCACGGCGTCTGAGTGACAGTTATTCGAATTCCGGCCAGTACCCGGCGGCGATCGAGGCACTGGGAAGATTTGGCGTCGCCGGTAGAGAGAGTCTGGCCCGAATTGCTGAGGCGCAGGCCGGCGCCGGGCTGGTCGAAAACGCTGCGGCGACATTTGATGCAGTACTTGTAAGCGGGAGCGCCGGGCTGCCTGGCAGGTCGCAGAATATGGACGAGTCTGCCCTCCGCGCGGTTCGCGGACTCGACCGGATCCAGTCCCGGAACGACTCGCCACCTCCACAATTGAGCGAAGAGGCACGACTGCAACGGGCCCGGATCTATCAGT
>JBEIMN010000216.1:0-5753 GCA_040378705.1 Acidobacteriota bacterium | reverse complement strand
GTGTCATTGATGACCGATACCGTCCAAAACTCGATTCAGACCCTTGAATTTGATCAGCTCAGGGGAATACTGCTCCAGCGGATTCGAACTCCGCTCGGAGCAACGCTCGTTGGAGATCTGGAGATCCTGACCAGTCGGGGGAAGATCGAGCGGGAGCTGCGGCGAACGACAGAGGGTGTGGCCTATCTGCGTCAGGGGACGGCACTCGACCTGAACGATCTGCCGGATCCGCGCCAGGCGATCGGAAAATTGAACGTGATCGACGTCAATCTCGAGCCGTTCGAGATTCTGAATCTGCTGCGGCTGATCTCTGTCGGGACCGGATTGCGTGAGACCTTTCGTGACGAGGTGGCGACCTTCCCGCTGATTCGGGAGATAACAGAGCCGCTTCCGAACCTTCGCCCCCTGTATCAGCGATTACGCGGACGGATCTCGCCAACCGGCGAGGTCGAGGACTTCGCGAGCCCGGAGTTGCGCGAGGTCCGGTTCCAGATGTCGCGCCTCAGGACACAGATCCAGAAATCGCTCGAGTCGATCCTGAAGCGGGCGGACGAAGCTCATGCTTTGCAGGATGAGTTTATTACGATCCGGAATGAAAGATATGTGATTCCGATCCGGAACGACAACCGTGGGGCGGTGACCGGGGTGGTCCATGGGATGTCATCCTCTGGCCAGACTGCCTTCATCGAGCCGATCGAGACGATCAATCAGAACAACGAGCTGGTTCGGCTGCGAGAGTTGGAGCAGGCGGAGGTGGTCAAGGTTCTCTTCCGGATCACGGCCGAGCTGCGAGAAGAGCGTGAATCACTGGCGCAGATGGCAGAGGCGATCGGACTGGTCGATCTGATCTCGGCGCGGGCGCGGCTGGCGATCGATCAGAACGCGATCGAGCCGCGGATCAACGAAGATGGCCGTTTCGTCCTGCGAGAGGCGCGTCATCCACTTCTTGAAGAGAACCTTAGAAACTCGGGCGCGCGCGTCGTTCCGATCAGCTTTGAGATGGACGGCGGGCACCGGGTGATGGTCGTCAGCGGACCGAACGCCGGCGGCAAGACCATTGTTTTGAAGACGGCTGGGCTGCTTTCGATGATGGCCCAGGTCGGGATGCACGTTCCGGCGCTCGACGCAGACCTGCCGGTCTTCCGCCAGATGCTGACGGATATTGGCGACCAGCAGTCGATTTCGGCCAACCTCTCCACCTTCACTGCGCACATCCGCAACATTCGTGCGATCAGCGACCAGCTTGAACCACCCGCCCTGATCCTGCTCGACGAGGTTGGAACGGGAACCGATCCGGAGGAGGGTTCTGCGCTCGCCGTTGCCATGGTCGACTATTTTCGTTCGCGTGGCGCGCATATCATCGTCACCACACACTACAGTGGTCTCAAGGTCTTTGCCACCAATACGCCGGGAGTGATCAACGCCTGTGTCGAATTTGACGAGCGAACGCTCAAGCCGACCTATCGTCTGCTGACCGGGCTTGCCGGCGCCTCATCGGGAATCGAGATTGCGCGCCGGTTCGGCCTCCCCGCCGGAATAACGGATCTGGCGGCGCGAAAGGTACTGACTGCGAGTGCGGAGGCGGCAGAGTATCTGCGTCGATTGAAGGAGCAGTACGACGAGCAGCGCCAGACGACGGCCGCGCTCGAGGATGAACGGACGGCAGTAGCTGAGAAGTATGCCCGGCTCGAACTCGATTTCGCCCAGCGTGATCGCGAGCGGGAGAAGGAGTTTCGGGCTGAGCTGCGGAAGATCGTCGACGATTTTACGGGCCGAGCCGAAAAGATGGTTGCCGGCATCCAGGATGCGGCGGAGGAGCGACGGGTCAGAAAAGAGGTCGAGCGTCGGACGGTCGAGCTGAAGACGATGGCCAGCACCGCTTCGCGCGTCATTCATCAGAAATATGTCGCTCCGCCGGTCAGCGGTGAGGTGGTGCCCGAGACGGTCGAGCCGGAACCGGAACGGCGCGAACTTCAGATTGGAGATCGGGTCAGGCTTCTCGCTCTCGACCAGGACGGGATCGTCGAGTCGGTTGGGTCGCAGGAGATTGTCGTCCAGGTCGGGGCGCTCCGCTTCCGCGAAAAAAGGGACGATCTGCGGCTCATTGGCGGGCGCGTCGACTCGCCGAGGAGCAACAAGGCGGCGGTTGGCCTGCCGAAAGGCGTCTCCGTCTCCCTGCGTGATGCTCCGCCGCTCAGCAGCGAACTTAATATTATTGGAAAAACGGTCGATGAGGCTGTTCACGCCGCTGATAAATTTCTGGATGCCGCTTATCTGGACAACTATGATCGGCTGCGAATCGTCCATGGCCTTGGAATGGGGGCACTCAAGCGTGCGATTGCCGAACTTCTCTCCACCCATCCACACGTTGGAAAGTTCTATCCGGCCGATTCGGCAGAGGGTGGTCAGGGGGCGACAATCGTTGAGTTGAAGAAGTGATGCGAATGCCGCGCGGGTTCAGCGATGAGGTGCGCCGACAGGCTGACATCGTGCGCATTGTGTCCGATTACGTCTCGCTCAAAAAGAAGGGGGCCAATCACTGGGCCTGCTGTCCGTTTCACGGCGAGAAGTCGCCGAGCTTCAGCGTCAATGGCTCGAAGCAGTTCTTCAAATGTTTTGGTTGCGGCAAGGCGGGTGATGTCTTCACCTTCGTCATGGAGATCGAGGGGAGCCCTTTTCCCGAGGCGGTTCAGACGGTCGCCGAGAAGATGGGGATTCCGATCCCGGCGCCGGACAATTCCCGCGAATATGAAGAAGCGGATCGCCGGCGGGCCGATCTGCTCCAGCTCAATCAGTGGGCGGCAGAGTTCTTTGAATCGAATTTGACCGGAACCGGGGAGGGGCGGCGTGCCCTTGATTATCTCGACCGACGCGGATTGAACGAGCAGACGCGCAAGGCTTTCCGGATCGGCTATGCCCCAAACACCTGGGACTCGATGGGCAATTTTCTGCGTACCAGGGGAGCGTCACTGAGCCAGATAGAATCGAGCGGACTGGTTACGCTTAAGGAATCCCGGGGCGAGACCAGTCGGAATAATGACAACGGTTTTTACGACCGTTTTCGTGGCCGGCTGATGTTCCCGATCACCGATGCGCAGGGGCGGATCATCGCCTTTGGTGGCCGGATCATCGGTGATGGCGAGCCGAAATACCTCAACTCGCCGGAGACGGCACTTTACACCAAGGGGCACAACCTCTTCGGGCTCCATTTTGCGAAGGAGGCGATCAGGAAGCGTGGTTACGTCGTCCTGGTCGAGGGATATCTCGATTTTCTGGTTCCGTTCCAGGCCGGGGTCCAAAATCTGGTTGCCAGTCTTGGGACGGCATTGACCGATCATCAGGTCAGGCTGCTTGGACGATATGTGCGACAGATCGTCGTCAATTTCGATCCTGACTCGGCCGGCGTCGCGGCGACAAGGCGCAGCCTTGAGGTTCTGCTCACCAATGGCTTCAAGGTCAATGTGCTGACTCTTCCGGAGAACCTCGACCCGGATGAGTTCATTGGCAAATATGGCGCTGAAAGCTATCAGAAGCTGCTTCGAACCTCGAGCCGGTTCCTTGATTATATTGTCGAGCAGGCGGTCAGGACGCACGATCAGGCCACGCCTTCCGGTAAAGTCGAAACGATCAACGAGATTTTACCGTATTTGAAACTGGTGAGTGATCGGATAGAAGTTCTAGAGTATGTCGACCGGATCGCTGATCGGTTGCGAATCGACAGCAAGCTGATCCGCAATGAGTTCCGGAAGGCGGTCGAGGCCCGACAGGAGCGGGTTCGCGAACATATCGCGATGGTGACGCTGGCCGTCAAGCCGGCAGAGCAGACGCTGCTTGAACTGATCCTCGCCGATGGTGATGTTCGAAGGGCCGTCATCGCCAATCTGACCGAGGACGATTATCGCGGGTTACGAACCGCCGAGCTCTTTCGCGTACTGATCAGGCTCGAGGAGCAGGGGATCGAGCCGAACTGGCGCGCCCTGACAGAGGAGCTCAAGGATGACGACCTGGTACAGAATTTGCTGCCAAGATTGCTGAGCGAGTCCTCGATTCTCGAATCAGACGGTGAAGAGGAGATCGGGACCGAGCGGCAGCGCAAGGCTTATGAGAGCATACACGGTCTCCGCTGTGCACAGCTTGCCGAACGTCAGGTCGCGCTTCAGCTCGAGATCAACCAGGCCCAGCGGGATCGTGACGACTCCGCCCTGCAGCAGCTCCTGATTCGAAAGACGGAGCTTGCCCACCAGGAGCGTGAACTCGGCAAATGGTCGAGCCGCTGATCGCGGGTTGGGTGGGGTTAATTTTGCAGGTTGCGATAAATTGCGCCAGTCTCGTGATGGGACCAACCCCAAGTGGCGACCATTCAATTTCTGCCGGGACACAATTCCCGGAATACGGAAACTTTGGTCTGTCCTGGCACGTAACGTAGTTGGGTGTCGGGCTGTCAATTGGCGCAGCGGGATTTAGTTGAGATTCTTGAGAATTATAGATTCTGAAGCCGGAGATGTGACCGGATTTGTGACGGGATTTATCTGTTGATTTGCTGTTGGCATTTGTATGGTTGGCCGGCAGGCAATGGGGGTGAGTAAATTGGACGAGAAATATTCAGATGATGTGCAGAAGCTTCTCGACATGGGTAAGGACAAGGCGTTCCTGACCTATGACGATATCAATCAGGAGCTGCCAGAGGGGCTGGTATCTCCCGATGATATCGAGGATATATTTGCCACATTGAACGGAGAAGGGATCTCGATCAGTGACAACGAGGATAAGTTTCTCGAAGCGGGATCGGTCGGTTCCGGTGACAAGAAACTGGAAGATCTTCCGGAAGAGGAGATCGAACTCGATCTGTCACCGGGAACCCTTGATAAGACAAACGATCCAGTCCGATTATATCTGCGCGAGATGGGGGTCGTTCCGCTTCTGACCCGCGAGGGTGAGGTGGCGATTGCGAAGCGGATCGAGCGTGGAAAGATTCGCGCACAAAAGGCTATCTCGCGTTCCCCGGTCGCTATTCAGGAACTGATCCGGATCGGACATGAGCTGGCAGCGTCAGAAGTTTCGATCCGTGAGGTAGTCACCTTCAACGAACAGGAGGGTATTACCGAAGAGAAGATCCTCGAATACCACAACTACACGGTCGAGACCATTGTCGAGATCGGAAAGTCGTTCAAGAAGGCGCAGGCACAGTACGAGAAATTCCTTGCCGAGCCGAAGCGCTCGGTCAAGCTGGTGAAGATGCGTCGCCGGCTTGCACGGCAGCGGATCGAGCTTTCACATTTAGTGCGGTTGCTCGAATTCACCTTCCGAACTGAAGAGCGGCTGGTTGGCGCGATGCGCAAGGCGCGAGACGAGGTTCGCGGCAACGAGCGCGAGATCGAGAAGCTTCAGAAATCGATCGAGCGGAAGCGGGTGACTGAAGATGTCAAAGATCTGGAGAAGAAGCTTCGCGCGTCGAAGCGACTGCTGGTCCAGTTCGAAGAGCAGTATCGCCAGCCGGCGGTCGAGATCAGGCGTGCGGTTCAGAATGTAATTACCGGTGAATCAGAGGCCCAGCAGGCAAAGAAGGAGCTGGTCGAGGCGAACCTGCGCCTCGTCGTTTCGATCGCCAAGAAATATACGAACCGCGGACTGCAGTTTCTCGACCTGATCCAGGAGGGCAACATCGGCTTGATGAAAGCGGTTGACAAATTTGAGTACCGCCGCGGCTACAAGTTCTCCACCTATGCCACCTGGTGGATTCGCCAGGCCATCAC
>JBEIMN010000215.1:0-5757 GCA_040378705.1 Acidobacteriota bacterium | reverse complement strand
TCACGAGCGCGATCTCCGCTCGGGAACCGAAAGTGTCCCGCACATCGTCGGCCTCGCGCGGGCGCTCGAGATCGCCGTCCAGAACCTGCCCGACCGAATGGAGCACTCGCGGCGGCTGCGTGACCGGCTCGAATCGGAACTGCTCACCCGGATTCCTTACGTGGTACGCAATGGAGATGCGACACGACGGGTTCCGCACATTACCAATCTCAACTTCGATTTCGTCGAGGGGGAAGGGCTCCAGATATCGCTCGATCTGAAGGGTGTCGCCGTCTCGACCGGGTCGGCCTGCTCATCGGGAGCGACCGAGCCATCACACGTTCTGGTCGCGATTGGACTCGACTCCGATACCGGACGCGGCACGCTTCGCTTCAGCTTCGGCGCTGATAACTGTGACGAAGATGTCGACTATGTGATCTCTGTCCTGCCGGCGCTGGTCGATAAACTTCGACAGCTTTCGCCGCGGGCAAGAACCGTTGCCACGAACGGCGTCAGCAAATAGGCTTTTGTCTCGATTTTCAGCCCTGATGGCCCTGATCGTCTTCACGGCGATCAACCTTACTGTGATGGGTTTTGCGGAAAAATGTACAGTTCAAAAGTTCTCGAGCATCTCGCAGATCCGCAGAACGTCGGTGAGGTAAGTGCGCCGACGGTGCGGGGCGAGTCGAATAATCCGGTCTGTGGTGACCGGCTGACGCTGACGCTCCGCCTCGATGACGGGGTGATAGTCGAAGCGCGATTCCTGGTCGATGGGTGTCCGCCGAGCATCGCCGCCGGTTCGGTGCTGACCGGGATGCTGATCGGGATCTCCGCCGCCGACGCCGGCCGACTGACGCCACGTCAGGTGACGGAGGCACTTGAATCGCTGCCCCGCAACAAAGAGCACTGCGCGGTGCTGGCGATCGAGGCCTTACGCGCGGCTCTCCGCGGACTCGAGTCCGGGATGGCCTGAGATCATCTCAACAACGATCTGAACTATATAAACGATGTCAGCGATAAAGAGTAAGAATCAAGCGTAAACAAACGTGAATATGGCATAAATATGACTGAGCCAGTTAACAATATTGCCCCGGAACAGGTTCTGAGCCGTCTCCGGCAGAATTTTGGTGAGGATCGCGCGCGGGTGATGACGGGTGCGGATTACCGAGTTGGCGCGGAAGAGTCGCGGATCGTCGCCGTGCCGCAGACCCAGGAGGAGTTGGCGGAGATGCTGCGGCTCGCCGGCGCCGAATCGTGGCGGGTCATTCCGGCCGGCGCCGGGAGCTGGCTCGAAATGGGCAATCCGCCGACCGGCTTCGACCTGCTGATCTCGACGAGCCGTCTCGGGCGGCTCCTCGACTATGAGCCAGCCGACCTGACGGCAACCCTTGAAGCGGGCCATTCACTGACCAGTTTCAACGCCATTGCCGGGCAACAAGGCCAGTGGATACCACTCGATCCCTTCGGCAGCCCGGATTCGACCATCGGCGCAACGATCGCCACCGCGAGCCACGGCCCGCTTCGCGGCGGTTTTGGAACTCCGCGTGACTGGCTGATTGGCATCCGTGTCGCGCAGGTCGACGGGAGAATGACGCGTGCTGGCGGCAAGGTCGTCAAGAATGTCGCCGGATACGATCTCTGCAAACTCTACACCGGAAGCTTCGGGACACTGGCGATCATCACCGAGATGACCTTCAAGCTTCGCTCTCGTCCGCCCGTTGATCGGACGATCATGATTCAGGCAAACGAAGCGAACAAGGCAGAGTCGCTCGCCAGACTGGCGGCGATCACCGGAGAGATCCGGCAATCGGCCCTCCAGCCGGTGGCGATCGAGATCGTCACGCCACAGAGTGTCGTGCCGCTGCCAATCGAGCCGGACAACCCAACCCTCCCAGCTCTCGTGGTCAGGTTCTCTCACGAAGCGGAGGCGGTCGACTCCCAGATCGCGGAGACGATAAAAATTTGCAGTAATATCAGTAAAATCGATCATACAGTGCTGAGCGAAGCCGATGCCGCGCTCTTCTGGAAGAGTTATCACGACGGTGAAACCGATCAGCACTGGGAGACGAGCCTGCGGCTCAGTTTCCTGCCGGCAGATTTGCCGGAGGTTCTCGCACTCGCGTCGAGCCGTTTCCCGGCGGCGCACCAGCGCGCACACGCTGCCAATGGTACGCTCCGGCTCCACTTCGTCGCCGGTACGGGCCCGAAGGCCGGTGAACTCTCCGACTTCCGTCAGGCGCTCGAAGCCCGCGACGGTCGCCAGCGTGGCCAGATGATCATCCTTCGTGCTCCGGCTGGCAGCGACTCACGGATCGACACCTGGGGCGATCCCGGCCCGACCGCGCACCTGATGCAATCGATCAAGCGGCAATATGACCCGCAAGGGCTACTCAATCCCGGTCGTTTCGTCGCCGGTATCTGAACCGTCTCCACCTGATCGAAGTTGCGTCGATATTTCCGAAACCGGAGAGTAGTTGGCGCCTTCGACAAATAACCTGTTTTCCTGCTTACACGGGAGGTGATTGTGTCCTCGCACACACACGCTGCGCAACCGACAACCAGTCTCCATACCGCGCTCTCCGGCGAGATGGATAAGATCATGGGCTGCATCCACTGCGGACTCTGCCTGCCAGTCTGCCCGACCTACAACCAGGTCGGCAATGAAAACGACAGTCCGCGCGGCCGAATCTACCTGATGCGCGCCGTCGCCGAGGGCCGACTCGACATCGAATCTCCGACCCTCTCGCGCCACATCGATCTCTGTCTCGGGTGCAGAGCCTGCGAAACGGCCTGCCCGGCCGGCGTCCGTTATGGACACCTGCTCGAATCGGCTCGTGAATCGATCGAAACGGCAGGGGATCACGCGGGGAAAGGGCCGTTCGATTTTCAGAAGAAGATGCTCGGACTCTCGCTGCGCCACGTCTTTCCGCACCCAAAGAGACTCGCGGCGGCGCTGGGCCTGCTGCGAACGATGCGTGACAGCTTTTTGACGCGCCTCGCCCTCGGCGGTAAATGGCTGCGCCGGATCTCCGCCCCGGCAGACTTTGCGCTCTCACTGCTCGGCAGCACGGCCCCTGCCAAATGGCGAAAGGGAGCCGGTCGCCTCACCGTCGATGCCTCGAAGCTGCCACGTGTCGAGGCCGACGAACAGCAGTCGGTCTCCGTCTTCACCGGATGTGTCATGGAAGGGCTCTTCACCGATACCAACCGTGCAACCTCAAGAGTCCTCGCCGTCAATGGCTATCATCCGGTCGAGGTCCCAACTCAGGTCTGCTGCGGCGCGCTCCACGCACACTCCGGCGACCTGACCACTGCCCGGGATCTGGCGAGACGCAATATCGACGCCTTCGAGGATTTTCTGACCTCGAGCCGGAATGCGCGCGAAGAGATTCTCAATCCACCAATGATCGTCATCAATGCCGCCGGCTGCGGGGCACTCCTCAAGGAGTATGGCGATCTGCTTCACGACGACCCGGCCTATGCCGAACGCGGGAAGGCTTTCAGTCAGCGGGTTCAGGATGTGACCGAGATTCTCGCCCGCAAGGATATCCGGGCCGGTGCGGAACTCAACGAACGGGTGACCTTCGACGCGCCCTGCCACCTGTATCACGCCCAGCGCGTCCAGACCGCTCCACAGAAGGTTCTGGCCAGCATCCCCGGACTTGATTACCGACCGCTCGATGGAATGCAGGACTGCTGCGGCGGCGCTGGCATCTACAATCTGAGTGAGCCGGAGATGTCATCCGCCATCCTTTCCGAGAAGATCGAAAAGGTCAGGGCGACCGGAGCCGGGATTCTTGCGACGGCCAACCCCGGTTGCCAGATGCAGCTGAGCGCTGGAGTCAGGCCCCACGGCGCCGGCTGTGAGGTGACACACATCGTCGATCTGCTCGATGAATCGTATCGCCGCGCCGGCTACTACCGCGAACCTTAAGGCGGCTGGCCACACTCAGTCGATCCGGACGTCGAGCAGCTTGATCTGTGCGGTCTGCCGATTGAGCCAGGAATTGATCTCGAGTCGACCCATCAGGCTGACCGTCCGTGAATCCCGGATCGCCTCCTCGATTGCGGGGAGGTGCTCGGACGAGTTCCACCAAAGTGCCGGGCACAATGACTGGCCAGAAGGTGGACTTAAAGCGGGGCCAGAAGCTGGTGACGCGATCCCGAGCGTAAGCTTCAAATGCTTCTCCTTGAGAACCTTGACCGATTGAATCACCACTTGTGGCAGATAAAATGCTGGTGGCGGATTTCCGATCCCGTGTGGCTCAAGCTGCATCAGCCGGCGGATCAGTCCAGGATTGACATCCTGTAAAGGGATCTCCGCATCGGCGACGATCACACGTCCGAGCCGCTCGATCGGCAGAACCTCATCGGCGTGCCGATTGAGCCGCCAGCGCATCTCCTCGACCCGATCGGCAGAGACCGTGAAACCGGCCGCCATCGGATGTCCCCCATATTTGACCAGCAGATCCGAGACCGTGTCGAGCGCCTCGACAATGTGGAATCCATCGATCGAGCGCCCGCTTCCGTGCGCCATTCCCTCTTCGTTGATCGCACAGATCAGGGTCGGGCGGCCCGTCAGCTCGACAATCTTGGAGCAGGCAATACCAACCACCCCACGGTGAAAACCGTCCGCCTCGGACCCGGCGAGCAGGATGACACGGTCACTGACGTTGCCATCCGCATCATACGGAATCATCGTCTTCACCTGCTCGATCAGATCCCGCTGGATGTTCTGCCGTTCAGAGTTTAGTTCGTCAAGCGTCGTGGCAAGCTTGACCGCCTCCTCGTCCGTCTTCGCATCGAAGAGCGCGAGGACCGAGTTGGCGTGGGCAATCCGACCAGCGGCGTTGATCCGTGGTCCGATCTTGAAACCGATGTCATAGGTTGTGATCGGCTCACCGACCTGCGCCAGTTCGAGCAGCGCCCGTAATCCGGGGTTGTTGCTGCGCTCGCTCAGTCCGCGAAGTCCGTGGGTAACGATCGCGCGATTCTCCGTATCGAGCAGATCGACCATGTCCGCGATGGTGCCGATCGCCGTCAGCTTCGAAAGCGAGGCAACGATCGCCTCACGCCGCGGATGGCCGATCAGCAGCGCATCCGCCAGCTTCAGTGCCACTCCGCACGCCGCGAGATGCTTGTTGGGATAGTCGAGCCCCGATGACCCCTTCGGACAGAGCACCGCGTAAGCATCGGCCGGAATATCCTCACCATCCGGCAGATGGTGGTCGCAGATGATCAGATCGATCCCCAGCCGCGCCGCCAGTCGTGCCTCTTCGTGCGACTTGATCCCGATATCGGCGGTCAGAATCAGGCCGAACCCCTCGGTGGCCGCGCGCTCGACAATCTTTGTCGAGAGTCCGTATCCCTCTGTAAATCGATCCGGAATATAGGCAGTCGTCAGATCAGGCCCGCCGAGGAGCTTCAATGCCTGCGAAAGAATCACACTCGAGGTCGTGCCATCGACATCGAAATCGGTAACGATCAGAATGCGCTCCTTCTCGCGCACTGCACGGTGAAGCCGCTCAACCGCCCGCCCCATATCCCGCAAAAGCATTGGATCATGCCGATGGCGCGAAAAATCGGGCGCAAGAAACCGGCCAATCATCTCCGGATCGCTGATGCCACGATTGAGCAGACATCTGACCACCGCCTCCGGCACTCGCGTCGCCTCTCGCACCTGATCGACCATCGACCGGTTCTGCTCGCGCACCCGCCACCTCATCCCTGAAATCCCCTGCCCCAGTTCAATATCCTTCCTGACACCACTTACAACAT
>JBEIMN010000214.1:0-5832 GCA_040378705.1 Acidobacteriota bacterium | reverse complement strand
CCACTGTCGACGCAGCATATCAATATGGAGATGTCGGAGTACGCCCCCGGCCCAGCTTACCACGGAAGCGCCATGACGGTTGTTGTACTTACGAATCTTTCCCGGAAACCTCAGGAAGAATTCCGAGAGAAGCTCATCACCCTCGATCGCCGAATGTCGACACATCCACTTGCTTGTCCGCGCCAGGCTGGCCAGAAATACAGGATGATTGACTAGTATCTGATAAGCCTGATGATTCCCCGTCGCCGCTGCGAGTGCCAGGTTTGTCAATTCCTGGATCGGTGAAACTTCACGAATCTCTTCATTGTTCGTATCGATTTCGTAATCCTGATCAAACTGTGTGTGCATAGTTAAAGTCTCCATGTGTGTCCGACCTCCTCTGACCTGCACCGTAGATAGCTTCGGTCAGTAAAGTGCTAATCGACCAACTTCCCACACTAACGGCGAGATAGTGATCTGGGCCTGTTTTCGAATAAACTGCAGGATGCCACCGTCTGGATCAAATCAAGTTGCTGTTGGTGCAACATCCATCTACATTCCAGGACCGCTGCTCAATTCAAGTTGTCGAATCAAGTTATCGAATGACGATTCGATCGCGGTACAAAAGCACATGATCGTAAGATCAACATTCTGCCCTTGCACTGCTATAGACGAATCGACTAAAGCGATTTTGTTGTATGCTGAAAAAATCTTTTCAATTTCAGCAGCCACAAAAGAAACCAGACCCGGCACGGGTATTTTTCGGGGATAAATAGGGGTGGGGGCACAGGATGGGTAAAGTTCCCATCGCCGGTGCTGATGCAGGAGTGGGGGCGATCCCTTACGGATCACACTCCGGCAATATCTCAACTTGCTACGACTAACCAGTGATTTCGTTCTGTCTGAATTTTTATATTATCCGGCAGGGAATAAAGGCAACCCAAAGATTACTAATCTTAATCTCAGAGCGGGTAGTTTCGTTCACCAATCCCGGCAGCCGATCAGACTTCGGCTTAAATCCAATGAGAAGGTCGTCTACTTTCCACGGATCGACGATCTTCGTGCGGGGAGCACGAGAGTCATTATAGGTAGTCCATCCATGAAATCAAGCATAAATACTTCCTGGATAAAAAAGTGCTTAATTAATTTCTGGTTCTCAGGGACGATGGTCCGGGCATTAGCTCGCCGTGGAGAAGCAGTTCCTACTTGAGTGGGCCAGCTTGAGTGGGCCAGGCTGACACCCCTAACTTGCCAGGAGTCGGCAAATGGTGTGTGCAACAGAGGACTAATGACGGAAATTGACAACCGTTGAATGAGCAATGATAATGATCTTCTGTGTTGCTATACTGTTGAATTTCGGCCGGATGAGCCCTCTCTAATGATCTCTTTAATAATGATTTCTTTAATGCGGATGGGCTGTTTTTAATATCGATGGACCGTTTTTTCTGTTCCGACCGATTCGAGTCTATTCGAGCCGGTATAAATTCAGGTCGTTTGAACATCTGTCAATAATCGAGTCGCAGTGCTGATACTGATACGCAGATCTGCCTGATTAGTCTGAGGAAACCAATGTCTGAAGATAATATTTTGAATTTGGATGAGGATTCTCCCATCTCCAGTATTGAGGATTCCAGTTCATCCGTGCTGATTGATTCGGTATCTGGCACCTGGGAGTCACAGATTCTCGATGGTGCACGAAAGCTGGTAGATCAGCGCCTTGAACCACTTCGCACCGAGGTTGGGCTTATCAACAAAGCGCTTCAGCAGTTTGATCACCACCTGAGTGAAATGGCCACACCGGAGCTTACTGACGATTACGTCAGCGGGATTCTGCGTATTGTTCGAAAGACGATCGACGAAGAGACGGCTGGCGTCGAAAACCGGTTGCGATTTGAGTTTGAAGCTGACCGTCTGCAGATTGAGGAAGCGCACGAGGAACGGCTTGCCAGCCTCCGTCAGGAAGCGGATGATGTCACACAAGGTCTGATGGTGCAGCTCGCGGCAAGCAGGGAGGCTTTGAGCGTCGCCGTCAGAGCAATAGAGAATGCGCCTCCGGTCGTCATCCCGACTCCTGCCCATCCAACATACAATGATTTCGAAACGCTCAAACTGGCGATCGAGGTGATCAATTCCCAGCGGACTCAGGCGGATACACTTTCGGAGTTGATCCGTAATGCTGCCAGCTTCGCTCCGCGGGTTGCGTTCTTCGTCGTCAGAGCTGGCTCTGCCAATGGCTGGAAAGCTGTTGGCTTCGAGAATGGGCTGAGCGATACGACGGTCAAATCACTCTCAGTACCGGTTCAATCCGATACGCTCCTTGGCAAAGCATTATCAGGTTCGGATTCGCCGACATCCTGGATTGGAACAGGCACCGACGTTTCGATTCTTGGTGAATACGCTACGCCAGAGCCAGAAACGGCCGTGGCAATTCCGCTGGTGGTTCGTGGTCGTGCAGCGGCAGTGCTCTATGCCGATCCAGGTCCGACAACTGGCATGGACTCAGTGACGAATCTCAACATCTCCGCGCTGGAAACGCTCATGCGAGTGGCCGGCATGGCCATCGAATTGCTGCCAAACAGACGTGGGGAGCCCTCTCCGCCAGTTGCGCGTGGGACGACACCACTTCCACGTCCAATAAGCACCCCCTCCCCGTCTGAGACACCGGCCACTCCCCCGGCCCCCCAACCCGCGGCGACGGAAGTGGTCCGAACAACCAAACCATCGCCTGACCCCGCTGTCTCTGATTCGGGTGCAGTAGAGGTGGAGCCAGCCTGGAAATCTGAAGAGCCTTCGACTGCAACCAAATTTGAACCTGCAATTGCTGAACAATCGCCGGCCAGCGCGGTTCCGTCAATCCATAATTTATCAGCATCCCATGAACCACAATTCAACGAGCCGAACTCTTTCAGACCGGCCTTCGTTGCGGAGACCGGTCGGCTGATCCCTCCTCCGGCCCCCCCGGTTGAGCCATTTGTGCCAGTTGAAACCTTTGAACCCGTTGAGCCCGTTACGCCATTTGGAATTGAACCACCTCTGATTTCATTATCGAGGCCGGCCATTCCGCCATCGTTCGATGATGCCACGCCAAATACTCCAGGACGGGTGACCAAACCTGTTCCCGGTGCAGCGTCCCCGCAACCGTTCGTCCCAGTACCGGAACCGATCCCAACACCATCTACAGAGACTGAGCAGCGCGCGCACAACGACGCGCGAAGGTTCGCACGACTGCTGGTCTCCGAGATCAAATTGTACAACGCGGCCAAAGTTAACGAAGGTCGACGAAGTTTTGACCTCTATACGCGACTTGCGGAGGAGATCGAGCGAAGTCGTAAAGTCTACGACAAACGGGTATCACCTGCCGTCGCGACCAGATTCGACTACTTTTACGACGAGCTTGTACATACACTTGCTGAGGGTGATGCGACCAAGCTTGGCAATGGCTGTCCTGGTCCGATCCTCAAATAGGGGCTGGTAATGATATCGTGGGACTTCGTGGCCTCCCCGCCTCCCGCAAAGTCTCGCGATATCGTGTCGGCTAATTGCCTTTCCTGGGTACAATTATTTCATTCACTTCAGCATGGGTTCAGCATGGGTTACCACTATGAAATTACCCAATTTTTTCAGCCGTTCGATTAGCGGAACTCTGATTGCAATCTGCGGATTGCTGGCATGCATTCAAACGGGTGAGACCGCCGCGCAGCAAGGCGCCGTGACACCCGATTCGGCACTCACGCGAACACCAGGACTCGCAGATTACGCCTTACTGCAGCGTGCCCAAAGCCTGACAGAAAATGAGCGTCTGGATGAGGCGGAACGTACTTTCCGCCAGCTGGCTCGTCAATACCCAACATCACTGCTCAGCCGTGAAGCGTCTCTTCAATCTGCGCGACTGTCATTTCAGCGTGGCGCTTATCGTCAGACGCTTGAGGATCTCGATCAATTGACCGAGAAGAGTGACGGGGCGGCGCTCAAGCTGGCAGCCGATGCGTTATTGAAGATGAACAGACGCGAAGATTCACTTCAACGGCTGCGCCAGATCTTCTTTGAAGCGCCTCAATCAGCCGAAGCGGAGGGCGCGGCGGCCCTGATCTCGGAACTTACGGATGGCCGGATTACCGGCAACGCCGCCCAGTGGAGGCTGCGCGCAGATAAACTCTATCAGTCAGGCCTCTGGATTGTTGCCGCTCAGGCCTACCAGGAGCTGACACGTCAATTTCCGGACAAGCAGAACGATGAGATCATGCTTCGGTCTGGTATCAGCTTTTACAAGGGAAACTCATTTCAGGAATCAATTGAAGCACTTTTGGCAGTTCATTCAAAGACACCACCAATCGCGGCTGAAGCCCTCTACTACCTGGCGATGTCACAACTCTCCCTTGAAAATGAACCGGCCGCGATTGAATCACTGACTACCCTGCGTCGGATTGCTTCGGGAAGCAGCCGCGAAGCAGAGATCCTCTACAATCTGGGCCGGTTCCACATCAAGCGAGAACGCCCGTCACAGGCTGTACCGTGGTACACCCAACTGGTGGAACGCTTTCCAACGGCAGAGATGGCCGACGAGGCACATTTCTGGCTGGCCTGGCAAGCACATCAGGCACAAGATTATGCGCGGGCCGCTCAGCTGCTTACCGACCACCTGGCACGCTATGCTGAGACGACTGAAAATCGCGGTCGGGCCGGTTTCTGGGCGGCAATCGATCACGAGCGAAGTGGTAATCGTGCCCGTGCCCTGACACTTTTTCGCGGCATGCTGATGCGCTATGGCGCAGGATGGTACGGAATCAATGCGGAAAGGCGGATCGCAAAACTTGCCAGTCAGGGTATCGAGGGAGCATCGATCAACTCTGATCCGCTCCTCCGCCGGGCAATTACCGGGCTTCAGAACATTCGTCATCCAAAAGAGACGATTCGTGAGACGGACCGCGAGCGTGTCTCGAAGGCAGAGCAACTGATTCGACTCAATATGCTCCAGGCGGCAATGAATGAGCTGGAAGTCGCGCGCGCCAACTCGCCCGATTCACCCATCATCAACCTTCGCATCGCCCAGATACTGCGCAAAAACGGCGATCCCGTCGGCGCAATCAACGCACTGAAACGCTCATATCCAGATTATGGACAGAGCCTGCCCGATGAAATGACACGCGAAGCATGGGAAATCTTCTACCCACTCAACTGGTGGACAGAGATCAGGGAAGAGGCCCGCCGCCACAAACTCGACCCTTACCTGATCGCTGGAATCATCCGCCAGGAGACCGTCTTCAATCCCAGGGCACGCAGTCGCGCCAATGCCCTTGGACTTATGCAGCTGCTCCCCTCGACCGGGCAGGCCGTCGCGAAGAAGAACAGTCTTGGCGGGGGCCGCATTTCGCAGGCCGATTTCTTCAATCCCGTCATCAATATCCAGCTCGGAACGGCCTACATCAGAGAACTGTTTGATCGTTTTGGCCGCTTCGAATACGTCGCTGCCGCCTACAACGGCGGTCCGACCAGAGTCAGCCGATGGCTCAATCAAATGCCTGAAAAAGAGATCGAAGACTGGGTCGAGGGTATACCAATCAGCGAGACGCGACTATACGTTCAGGGTGTCTATCGTAATTCACGCCAATACCAGCGCCTTTACGATGAAAAGGGAAACTTCCGCGACGTCGTTCCAAGGTAAGTCTGTCCGCCATCACTTCTTCTTTGCCGCATCAATCCACCCACTCAGCTGAGCGGTAAAATCCTCGTTCGGATTGAAGCCTCGCATCCGATACGAGACCTTCCCTCGCCGATCAAGAATAATGGTCGTCGGTATCGCACTGACATTGAAGAATCCATCAATATTTTCCGCAAAGACGACCGGCAGCTTAT
>JBEIMN010000213.1:0-5855 GCA_040378705.1 Acidobacteriota bacterium | reverse complement strand
GTCGGAACGTGTCGAGGCCGTCGAGCGACTGACCTATGATCAACTGCTGATCGATGAGCGGCGGGTCGCCGATTCGCACCGCCCGGAGGTGCTCGAAGAGGTACGCCGGGTGCTTGCCACCGCGGCGCGGGAAGCCGGCTGGTGGAAGTTTGCCGATCAGGATGATGTTCACCGCTTTCTCTGGCGGATCGCCTTCATCGGCTGGAATTTTCCGCAGGCTGGAATGACCGACATCGGCGAAGCCGATATCGATGTAGTCTTCGGCGAGATGTGCAATGGCCTGCGCAGTTTTGCGGAGCTTCGCACTGTCGCCGGTCGCGGTGGGCTCGTCAATCGGTTGCGCCACCGGCTCCCACCCGATCAGTTGAAATATCTGAATTCGATGGCCCCTGAGACGATCGATCTGGCGGGCCGGCGTAATGTGCGGATCAATTACGAGCGAGATCAGGCGCCGTGGATCGCCTCGCGTCTCCAGGACTTCTTCGGGATGAAGGAGGGGCCACGAATCGGAGGTGGTCGCATCCCGCTCGTCCTTCATCTGCTGGCGCCGAATCAGCGGCCAGTCCAGGTGACAACCGACCTCGCTGGCTTCTGGCAACGAACCTACCCGCAGGTCAGGCGCGAGCTGAGTCGACGCTATCCCCGCCACTCGTGGCCAGAGATCAAGGCGGAGTAGCGACTTGAAGCCACGCCGGAGTGGGCCGTTCTCTGCCGCCCCATTTTTCAGCAGGCCTGCCAACGGCTCGACTTATGACCAGACACCGGATAGACTTCGGGACATACTGAATAATACCTGAAAGGATCACTAGATGAAGCTGACTCTGGCTGACTGGGCGATTGCCTTGTTCGCGGTTGCGATCTGTTTCGTGCCGGCGCTCTTCTTTGCGCGGCGCTCATCGAAAAACACCTCGGAGTTCTTCGCCTCGGGTCGATCGGTCCCGTGGTGGCTGGCCGGACTCTCGATGGTGGCGACGACCTTCAGCAGCGACACGCCGAATCTGGTGACAGACATCGTCCGCCGACAGGGAGTCGCCGGTAACTGGGTCTGGTGGTCATTCGTCCTGACAGGGGTTTCGACGGTCTTCTTTTACGCGAGGCTCTGGCGGCGTTCAGGAGTGCTGACCGACCTCGAGTTTTACGAGATCCGTTACTCAGGTAACGCGGCATCGGCGGTGCGCGGGTTCCGTGCGGTCTACCTTGGACTGCTCTTCAACTGCCTGATCATGGCGACGGTCAACCTTGCCGCCTGCAAGATCGCCGGTGTCCTTTTCGGCCTCGAGCGCTGGCAGACGCTCGCCTTCGTCGGCATCCTCAATGTCGTCTTCGCCGCGCACTCCGGGCTCTGGGGCGTGCTGGTGATCGATATGATCCAGTTCTTCATCAAGATGACGGCAGTGACGGCGGCGGCCTATTTTGCACTGCGCCATCCGGCGGTCGGCGGACTCTCGGGACTGGTCGAGAAGCTCTCGGTCATCCCGGGGCCGAACGGTCTGAACTACCTCAACATGCTCCCCGATTTCACCAACAACTGGGATATCGCCGTCACGGTCTTCATCATGCCGATCGCGGTGCAGTGGTGGGCGGTCTGGTATCCGGGAGCAGAGCCGGGCGGTGGAAGCTATATTGCACAGCGCATGCTCGCCTCGAAGTCGGAGAAGGACGCGCTCGGGGCGGTCCTCTTCTTCAATCTCGCCCATTATGTGCTGCGCCCCTGGCCGTGGATACTCGTCGGACTCTGCTCACTGCTGGTCTATCCGCAACTCTCGGATATCCAGACGGCCTTCCCAAACCTCGATCCAAAGCTGATCGGGCACGACATCGCCTATCCGGCAATGCTCAAGTTTCTGCCGGTCGGGTTTGTTGGTCTCATGGTTGGGGGGCTTGTCGCCGCCAACTCATCGACCATTCTGACCCATTTGAACTGGGGCGCCTCCTACCTTGTCCACGACCTTTACCGTCGTTTTATCAGGAAAGATGCGACGGAGAAGCACTATGTCGGGGTTGGGCGGCTGGTGACGGTCATGCTCTTCTTCCTCTCATCCGGGCTGGTCTTCGTCCTCGACTCGGCGAAGGATTCATTCGACATCATTCTGCAGGTTGGAGCCGGAACCGGACTCCTCTACCTGATTCGCTGGTTCTGGTGGCGGGTCAATGCCTGGTGCGAGGTGGTGGCCATGATCGGCTCCTTTATCCTTTCGATTCTCTTTCTGGTTCTTGAGCGTCAGGGCATTTATACGACAACGTCGGCGATACGCCTGATTCTGACGATCGTCGCGACGACCATCTGCTGGGTTGCCGCCGCCTATCTGGCCCCGGCGACCGATCGCGCAACCCTGATCGAGTTCTATCGCAAGGTGCGCCCTGCCGGTCCGGGATGGAGACTGATCCGCGAAGCGGCCGGTCTGACGGCGGCCGAACTTCGCGAACCGGGTGACAGCATGCCACTCGCACTGCTCGGCTGGGTAGCCGGTTCCGTCGTAATCTGGGGGGCGCTCTTTACCGTCGGCAACTTTCTTTACGGCCGAAACGGGATGGGGCTTTTCCTTCTTGGCGTCTCATTGGTCAGTGGGACGACTCTTGTCCTGGTCGTCAATCGACTCTGGGCGAGTCGTTCGGGTGAGGATCGGCCATAGCGTTCATACGGATAGAAAAATATTTATTGGCGTTGAGAAATCGTCAGTCAGAGGGGCTCTTATCGCTTGACTTTTTCTGGCCAAGAATAGAATATCTCGTTTACTGCAAATACGAAAATTCACAAGCAGCGAAGAGACTAAACGGGCTTAGAACAGGTTTAGAAACAGGTTTAAAAACAGGTTTAGATTAATGTTTGGGTCGGAGAGCGGTATCCGAACCAGTAGGTGGAGGTCAAAAATATGCCACAGATCTTTCCACGCAGCGCAAATACGCTTGCGCGGTTGAGCATCGTGCTGGTTGCAATCATAGTTGGTGGAGTCCTCGGGATCATACTGAATTTCAATCGCACTACATACGTTACACAGGCGTTCGTCGCCCGTGATCAGCCGGTACAATTTTCGCACAAGCATCACGTTGGAGACGACGGGATCGATTGCCGGTATTGTCACACGACAGTAGAGCAGACGGCATCAGCGGGAATGCCGGCGACGAAGACCTGCATGAATTGCCATTCGCAACTCTTTGCGAATGTCCCCTACCTGGAAATCGTGCGCGAGAGCTGGCGGTCGGGAAAGCCGATCAAATGGCAGCGGGTGCACGACCTCCCCGATTTCTCGTACTTCAATCACAGCATTCACGTCAACAAGGGTGTCGGTTGTTCGACCTGCCACGGCAGGGTGGATCTGATGCCGCTGATGTGGAACACACAATCGCTCCAGATGGAGTGGTGCCTCTCCTGCCATCGTAATCCGGAACCGGTTTTGCGTGAGCAGAAAGACATCACGAAGATGGATTGGGTGGCGCCCCCGGATCAGGAAGTGAAGGGGAAAGAGCTGGCGAAGAAGTACAACATTCAACCGACGGAAGTACTGACAAGCTGTTCCACCTGCCATCGTTGAGAGGCGATGGGCCCCTCTGCCCTGATCCAAAGTGGCCAGCGGGGGAGCCAGAGAGCCGAAGAGTCAGAGTGTGAAGTTGTGACGTCATTGAACGGTTGTGGCTTTCAGTTCAGGCTTCTCGGAGTTCTCTCTGTCACAGGCAGGCCCGCCTGTGACAGAGAGAAGTCCGGACAGCCCCTCGCGCAAGGCAGGGGCCGAAAGTGCACCAAAAGTGTGCAGGAAGTTCAGAAGACTGGGCAGACAATGACAGATTGCAGTGACAGCTGGTTTGGCAGTCTGCTGGTTTGGCAGTCTGTAAGCTGAGTAAGCGAGACTGTGAACAAGCTGTTCAGACTGCGCCAAATCAGGAATGTAAACCGAAAACGGAAGATCGATCATGTCCCATCAAGATCATAAACACGATATCGAGCCGGTTCGCGAAGAGCTGGAGCAGACGGCTGGCGGCCGAAGCGGTCGCGAGTTCTGGCGGAGTCTCGAGGAACTGGCCGACACGGACAAGTTTCGCGACTTTCTTCACCGGGAGTTTCCGGCATTGAACGCGCCGGAGGCAGATCCGGCGATGCTGGATCCGACCGGGCGTCGGAACTTCATGAAGCTGATGAGTGCTTCGCTCGCCCTTGCCGGTCTGACCGCTTGCACCAAGCAGCCAAAAGAGTACCTCGTGCCGTACGTCAAGACGCCGGCAGGATTGGTACCTGGTAAATCGGCCTACTATGCGACCTCGATGACGCTGGGCGGAATCGCGCAGGGGTTGCTGGTTGAGAGCAACGAGGGGCGACCAACAAAGATCGAGGGCAATCCGGACCACCCGACGAGAGGCGGGACGGACGTCTTCGCGCAGGCGGCGGTGTTGTCGTTGTACGACCCGGATCGCTCGCAGTCTGTGACCTACCTTGGCGATGTGCGGACGTGGGGCGACTTCCTGAACGGTTTCCGTTCGTCGCTCGATGGGCAGCGGACAAAGCAGGGCGGTGGGCTCCGAATCCTGACCGAGACGGTGACCTCACCAACTGTCGCGGAGCAGATGAAGAAGGTGCTCGCGCAGTTTCCGCAGGCGAAGTGGCACGTCTATGAGCCGGCAAGCCGTGATGGCGCAAGGGTAGGTTCGCAGCTCGCGTTTGGGGAGATGGTCAACGCGGTCTATCGCTTCGAGAATGCCTCGGTCGTGCTTTCGCTCGACGCCGACTTTCTGACGAACGGGCCGGGGGCGACCAGGTATGCCCGGGACTTCATGGCGAAGCGGCGGCTGACGGACGGGGCGAAGGATATGAACCGCCTCTATGTCGTCGAGAGTACGCTGACGACAACCGGAGGAAAGGCTGATCACCGTTTGCCGCTCAAGGCGATCGAGGTCGATTCGTTCGCGCGGACGGTGGCGGCAGCGTGCGGAGTTAACGCCGGAGCGCCGGGAGCACTCAGTGACGAGGCGAAGAAGCTGGCAGAGGCGGTGGCGAAGGATCTGAAGGCGAACTCGGGCAAGGCGCTGGTCCTCGCGGGCGAGCATCAGTCGGCGGCCGTTCACGCGATCGCCAACGCTCTCAACGTCGCGCTTGGAGCGGTCGGCAGCACGGTGACCTATACCAACCCGATCGAGATCAATCCGGTCGACCAGGTTGGTTCGATCCGTGATCTGGTGGCGGATATGAACGCCGAGCGGGTCGACCTGCTGGTAGTTCTGGGAGCCAATCCGGTCTATAACGCGCCAGTCTTTAAGGACGAGAAGTCGGGCAAGGATCTGACCTTCCTCGATGCGATGAAGAAGGTTGGGGCGTGCGTCCACCTCGGACTATATTTTGATGAGACGGCAGAGCGCAGTCAGTGGCACGTTTCAGAGGCACACTTCCTTGAGAGCTGGAGCGACGCGCGTTCGTTCGATGGAACGGCGAGTATCGTTCAGCCGCTCATCCAGCCGCTTTATGGCGGGAAGAATATCCACGATATTCTCGCGGTGATGTCGAACGAGTCGGGGATTGCGCCATATGACATTGTTCGTGCCAACTGGAAGGCGCAGCTTGGGGCCGATTTCGAGACGGCCTGGAAGCAGGCGCTCCACGACGGTTTCATTCCGAACACGGCCGCGGCGCCAAAGAGTGTCGTACTGAAGGGTGACTGGGCAGCCGGACTGCCGGCAGCGCCAAATTCCGGGCCAAATATCAACGAGATAGTCTTCCGGCTCGATCCGAGCGTCCACGATGGCCGCTTCGCCAACAACTCCTGGCTGCAGGAGCTGCCAAAGCCGATCAACAAGGTGACGTGGGACAACTTTGCGATCGTCAGCGGAAAGACGGCGGCGGCGATCGGTATTGCGCCGAATGCCGAGCC
>JBEIMN010000212.1:0-5865 GCA_040378705.1 Acidobacteriota bacterium | reverse complement strand
GGGGCGATTGTTGCCTGGCTGGTCTGCCTGATCATTGTGATATGTCTCTGTCGGCCGGAAAGCGAGCTCGGCCGGGTTCTGAGGCTGGCGCAGGTAACTGCCGCACCGGACATTGGGGAGCAGGCGGTCGATATTCTCCGGCAGAGCTGCTGGTCGTGCCACGGTGAGGACCGGATGTCGGGGCTTGACCTCCGAACGCGCGCGGGCGCGGTCGAGGGGGGCGGGCGTGGAGTGGCGATCCGACCGGGAAAGCCGGAGGAGAGTCTGCTGTATCAGTATCTGACCGGGAAGGCGAGTCCGCGAATGCCGCTCGGGGCGGAGTTGAGTAGTGATCAGATCGAACTGCTCCGCAAGTGGATCGCGGAAGGGGCACCGTGGCCGACTGAGATTGCGGCAAAGTCTGCCCCGGTCGTCAACTCTGCTGCTGGCCCGGCTGCGTCGGAAGTGGAGATCGAGGCGGCACGTGGACGAATTACCGCGCAACAGCGCCAATACTGGGCTTTTCAGCGACCGGTTGCCCCACCCATTCCTGCAGTTCGGAATCGAGCCTGGGTTGCCAACCCGATCGATGCCTTCATTCTCAGTCAGCTTGAATCGCAGAAGCTGCAGCCATCGGCGCCAGCGGATCGACGGACACTGCTCCGACGTGTCACCTATGATCTGACCGGACTGCCGCCAACCCCTGAAGAGATCGACAATTATCTGGCCGATCAGTCGCATGATGCCTATGAAAAGGTGGTGCGCAGATTGCTGGCCTCGCCGCGCTACGGTGAGCGCTGGGCGCAGCACTGGCTCGATGTCGTGCGTTTTGCCGAGACAAACGGGTTTGAACTCGACCAGGATCGCGAGCAGGCGTGGCGCTATCGCGACTATATCGTCAACTCACTCAATGAAGACAAGCCTTACGACCGCTTCATTCGCGAACAGCTGGCGGGTGACGAACTGGCCCCGGACGATTTCGAGATGCGGGTCGCGACCGGCTTTCTCCGTGCCGGGCCGCAGCACGTCGTCGCCGGAAACCTGGATCAGGCGGTCAACCGCCAGGAATGGCTGACCGAGGTCATGTTCGGAGTCGGCAATGGAGTTATGGGACTGACAGTCGGATGCGCACGGTGCCACGATCACAAGTTCGATCCGATTCTGCAGGCAGATTTTTACCGGTTGCAATCATTCTTTGCCGCCGCTGACAACGTCGATTACCAGCGATCCGGGCCAGGTGCAGAAGCGGCGGAAGCTGCCCTCAAGTCGGCACAGCTCGCACACAAGGAGCGACTAAAACCAATCAGCGAGCAGCTCGCGGCGATCGAGAAACCTTATCAGGATCGATTGAAGGCCGCGAAGCGCGCGAAGCTCGAACCGGTCTTTGCCGAGGTGCTCGATAAGCCGGCAGAGAAGCGTTCCGAGCCGGAGAAGCTGCTGGCAAAGGACGCGCAGCGCATGCTCAACGTCAATTGGGAGGAGCTGCTGGCCGCGCTTTCGCCCGAGGATCGGGCCCGCCGGGCCGGATTGCGCGAGCAGATGCACCGGATTAATCTCTTCCCACCGGAGCCATTGCCAAAGGCGCTTGCCGTCTCTGACGCGCTGTCACCGGTTCCACCAATGCATCTGCTGAAGGCTGGCGATCCGCACCGTCCGGCCGCCGAGGTTCGGCCAGGCTTTCTGACCGTCCTTCTGCCAGCCGATGCTTCGTGGGACGCAGAGGTCTCACCCATCCGCAGGGGTGAGTTCAAATCGACCGGCAGAAAGCTGGCCCTTGCCAACTGGCTGACGCGCCCTGACCACCCACTCACGGCACGGGTCATGGTCAACCGGCTCTGGCACTACCATTTTGGTCGCGGAATCGTTCCGACACCGAACGATTTCGGGCGCAATGGGCAGCCGCCGACCCATCCACAGCTTCTCGACTGGCTGGCGACGCAGTTTGTCGGGGGTGGATGGTCGCTCAAGCAGCTCCACTTTATGATGGTCACCTCGAACACCTATCGGCAGTCGACGGATTCTGATCCGGTGCGTGCGGCGCGTGACCCTGAAAACAAGTGGTTCTGGCGAATGAACCGGCAGCGACTCGATGCCGAGGCGATTCGTGACTCGACGCTGGCCATCGCCGGCACGCTGACCGAAGAGCTTGGAGGCCCGTCGATTCGCGTTCCTCTCGAACCCGAAGTTTATGACACCATCTTCACCGAAGCCGAACCTGACAACCTCTGGCCGGTTCATCCGGATTCACGACAGCACAATCGGCGCAGCCTCTACCTGCTTCGGAAGCGGAACGTCCGGTTGCCGATGCTTGTCGCCTTCGATTCACCGGATATGATGAGTTCGTGCGGAGCGCGCAGTGTCAGTGTTCATGCACTGCAATCGCTGACACTCCTCAACAGCGGATTCATGCTCGATCAGAGTGCGGCCCTCGCCGGGCGCGTGCTTACAGATTCCGGTGGCGACACGTCGCGGGCGATTGATCGGCTTTACAGACTCGCCCTCGGCCGCCGTCCACGCCTGGCCGAACTTGGTCAGATCAGATCGTTCCTTACACAGCAGACGGCAATCATCGCCGAGCGTCTTCGAAAGGGTGAACCGGTTGCCAGTCTCAGACTCCCGCCCGGCCAAAACAGGACGGCTCCCAATTTGATGACCAGCCAGTCGGCAGCCCAGGCTGCTGCCCAGTCGGCAGCCCAGTCGGCAGCCCAGTCGGCAGCCTGGATCGATCTCTGTCTGGCGACAATGAATACGAACGACTTTCTCTACCTGAGGTAATCGAGATGACAAATGGAATTGATCAGTCGATTTTGACCGGTGATCGCCGCGATTTTCTTGCCCGGGCGGCGAATGGTTTTGGCGCTGTTGCTCTCTCCGCGCTCATGGCCGGTGATTTGGCGGCAAAGGAGCGCGGGAATCGCCCGGCGGCGGAGATTAATCCGCTCGCTCCGCGTCAGCCGCACTTCGCCCCAAAGGCCAAGTCGGTCATCTTTCTCTTTATGGTCGGAGGCCCGAGCCATATGGAGACTTTCGACCCGAAGCCGGAACTCGACCGGCTTCACGGTCAGCCGCTCCCTCCCAGCTTTGGCGAGATAAAGAGCCAGTTTGTTAAGCAGGGAACACCGCTCCTCGGCAGTTCCTGGAAGTTCAGGAAATATGGCCAGTCGGGACTCGATGTTTCAGAGCTCTTTCCGCACGTTGCGACCTGTGCCGACGACCTGGCGGTCATTCGCTCCTGTTATACGGAGAGTTTTGTCCACGCTCCGGCAATGTACCAGATGATGTCCGGGCGCATCCTTGCCGCGCACCCAAGTCTTGGAAGCTGGGTCACCTACGGTCTTGGAAGCGAGAGTGAGAACCTCCCCGCCTACTGCGTCATGAATCAACCGGAGGGGTTGCCAGAGGGCGGGGCGCCGATGTGGGGTGCCGGGTATCTTCCGACTGTCCACCAGGGAACTGTTCTGCGTGGAGGCAATACCCCGATCCTCCACCTCGCCCCGCCGAAAGAGATCGGGCGAAGACAGCAGCGCCACCTGCTCGATTACCTCAGAAAGATAAACAGCCAGGGCGCAGGCGTGGCTGGCGTTGATGATTCGGAACTGGCCGCCCGCCTCTCTTCGTACGAACTTGCCTACCGCATGCAGCAGCACGCGCCGGAGGCGGTCGATCTGACACGTGAAACGGCGGCGACACGGGCCTTGTACGGCGTTGACGAGAAGGAGACACGCGAGTTTGGTACCCGCTGCCTGCTCGCACGCCGCCTGGTTGAGCGCGGTGTCCGCTTCGTGCTCCTCTTTTCGGGCGGGGGGCCAGTCAGTGTTCAGTGGGACGCTCACGACAACGTCAAGACCAATCACGAGCAGATGTGCCGCTGGACAGATAAGCCGATCGCCGGGCTTCTGAAGGATCTGAAGAGCCGCGGGCTGCTCGATTCGACGCTGGTCGTCTGGGGCTCCGAGTTTGGCCGCACTCCGATTTCGGAGAATGGCAAGGGGCGTGATCATAACCCGACCGCATTCTCGATGTGGATGGCTGGTGGTGGCGTGAAGGGTGGACAGGTGCTTGGGCAGACCGATGAGCTTGGCTTCAGGACGGTCGGTGAGCGCTACCACCCACGCGACATCCACGCAACCATGCTCCACCTTCTCGGACTGGACCAGATGAAACTAACCTACCTGCATAATGGGCGAAACGAACGGCTGACCGATTTTGGTGGTACCGTGATAAAACCGCTCATCGGGTGAGGGAATTGAGAGTCCAGTCGGTCTGGAGAGTCTTCCGGCCGGTGATCCTGCTTAATCAGGCTCACCGGCCGGTCTGTTTTGGCCTAGTGAATGCTCGCCGGCAGCGCCGAGCCATTTCGATCCATGGCGATACCCCAGCCATCGTCAATCCGGCCAATTAAGCCGTGAAAATGGATATCCGAGCCGGAGAGGACGAGCAGGATATCGCCCACCCGCGCTTCCTCGTTATCGATTTTGAACTTGATGACGGTCGCCATTCCGTTCAACTGCTCGATCGTCTCGAAACGGATCTGATCGGCCTGCTCGACGAGCGTCTGTGACTGCGTGGTCTGATTCTGTTGACTGTTCGACATTACGTTTAAATCCTGTCTGTTGCCTGATTGGTCAAATCATTTCAGGCTGTTATTTTGTTGTTGATGTCAGCCAGCCGATCAGCCTCGCCTGATCTGCCTTCTGTTTTTCGATGACCAGACTCGACGATCTCCCGGCGGATTTGAAGATCTCCTGCAGTTGAGTCGTCTGAAATTTTTCGCCAGTCTGGTAAATAAAGAGTGGAGTCGGCGGGGCGAGGCTGACCGCCGTCGTGAAATCGCCGGCGCGGCGCAGTCCGGGAATCGGCAGGTGCGCGACGAAGTCGTCATCGGTTCCGTTATTGAATCCGGCGGCGTCGACGGCAACCTGATCGATCGATGGGGCCAGTCCGCGTGCGAGCAGGGCCCACAAACCAGCGCGACCGACTCCGACCAGTTTGACCGGACTGCCTGGAAACTTCGACTTCGTCCAGGCGGTGGCGGTCAGAATATCCTGAATTCTGAGCGCGGCATCGGTTCGGTTGTAGGTGGTAAAAAACTTGTATTCAGCCGGAACGACCCGTCCACCCGGAAAGACTTTGACGACGACCACAGAGTGTCCGGCCTTCACCAGGCCATCGCGGAGGTTTGCCGTCTCGGCATCGATCTGCTGTGGTGCTGGCAGTGGATCGACGACAATCGTCACCGGGCTGTTGGCCGCCAGACGGGTGGGCGATGTCTGGTAAACGCGCACTACATCGCCAACCTTTTGTCGCGAGAGTGAGACTCCGCGGGTCTTACCGACCGTGCTGTTGAAACCGGCCGCGACCGTCGGCATCTCCTTCTCGTCGATAGCTTTTCCGTTCTCCGGATAAGTGGCAAGAATCGACTGACGGAGGGTTGGGCCAAAGGTGGCCCGGTATTGCTCGAGACCTGCCGCGAGCGCCTGATTGAGCTGCGCCTGGTGCCGCTCGACGAGTGATCTGATCAGGCCGGGCTCGTCCAGCTCTCCGGCGGGGCGGGAGCGGCCATAAAAGACGAGCTGATCGGTTGCCGGAACGACTTCGTATTGACGCTCGCTAATCGTCGCGAAGTCCGGCCGGTCAAGCATCCATTTTGCGAACCACCGATAGACGGCTTCGCGGCTCTCCTGGTTATAGTTGTGTGGCGCGTTGATCTGTGTGGTAGTCAGCCGATCCTCGGCCCCGAATAACTGGTAGATCGCCCTGATCGCCGGGTACTCCTCGATCCAGGTATTGCGTGTCCAGTCGCCAGTGGCCGAGACCATGATCATTGGACGGGGTGCGGCGAGCGCTCCGATCTCGACATTGGTCGTATCGATCCGCAGGTTCGGG
>JBEIMN010000211.1:0-5868 GCA_040378705.1 Acidobacteriota bacterium | reverse complement strand
GCTGCGAGGCGCGCCAGCGACGCTCCCCGGCAACGATCTGGTATCGACCTCCTGGAATCCTGCGAACCAGCAAAGGTTGAACAAGGCCATTGGATCGAATCGACTGCGCGAGTTCCTCGAGCTTCGTCTCGTCAAAATGCGTCCTTGGCTGTTCCGGATTCGGCTCGATCAGGTCAATATCGAGATCGAGCAGATCATCTCCATCTCGCACCTCACCCTGGGACATTGAATCGGTAAGCAGAGCACTAAGCCCTCGCCCGAGTACCTTTCTTGACATTTTCCATCACCTCTTTTGCCAGGTTCATGTAACTTTCGGCTCCACGTGATTTTATATCGTAGAGAATGATCGGTTTGCCATAGCTTGGCGCCTCAGCAAGCTTGATATTTCTGGGTATGACGGTTTCGAAGACCTGCCGGCCGAGAAAATCTCTCAGATCGGACATGACCTGATTCGAGAGATTTGTCCGCTCGTCATACATTGTCAGTAAAAAACCCTCAACCGAGAGGTCCGGATTGAGACTTCGTCTGATTCTAACGAGAGTATCCCAGAGGTCAGTCACCCCCTCGAGCGCAAAATACTCACACTGGATGGGAACGAGAACCGAATCTGAAGCGGTCAGGGCATTGAGAGTCAGCAAACCAAGACTTGGAGGGCAGTCAATGATTATATACTCGTACTTGCTCCGTTCCGGTTCAAGAATCCTTTTCAGATAGAACTCTCTATCTTCCGCGTCAACCAGTTCGACCTCCGCGCCAGCGAGATTCCGATCCGATGGTGCGAGTTTCAGAAACTCGAGTTCAGTGTCGAGAATTATATTGGCGAGTGGCTGCTGTGCGGCCATGGCATTGTAGATGCCACGCCTGAAGGAGCCTTTCTTTATTCCGACGCCGCTGGTCGAGTTGGCCTGTGGATCCATATCGACGAGCAGCGTTGGAATTTCGGCGACCGCCAGTGAGGCAGACAGATTAATCGCCGTCGTGGTCTTGCCCACGCCACCCTTTTGATTGCTGATTGCGATTATTTTAGCCATACGACGTCTCTGAGGATGATCTTAAATCGTCAAAAGTGCAGATTACCACTTTTTGACCGATTAGTGGAGATTCCTGACTGCTGAGACAATAAAATTGAGAAACTAATACCCTGCGAAGTGTTCCACGTGGAACAACTCACGGTCACCCAAGTGGAAAAGTGGGGAATGTTTCACGTGGAACATTTAAGATCGGCAAGGTAGCGATCTGAAGACCCGGGAATGAGACGTGGAACAGCCCCATCGAGCGACTGACAGAGCGACCGCGAACAGAAGAGAAGAACCTGGAAGGAATTACGTGAAAGATGGATCATTTGCGGAACGAGCCTCTCCATCTGCTCAACCGCCCTCGCCGTGAGTAGAGATCCGGCTGGAAGCGGGCTGAGTGCCTCAATCCGCCGGCAGTCAACCCGACTATGGACGAGCCCTATCTCGGAAATTACCATCTCAAGAAAGATGGCTTTCTTGCGGCTCGACTCGACCAGAACCATCTCAAGCTCGGGCCGGAGAATCTTTAACGGAATACCAGGAACACCAAGGCCGGACCCAAGATCCCAGATACTGGTAACTCCTTCCAGAACAAACTGGCTGGCGAAGATAACCTCGTCGATGTGACGTGCCAGAAACTGATCCGGCGCAGTGAGTGTCGTCAGATGAAGCCGCGGATTCCACTTCAGAACAAGCCCGTAGTATCGAGAAAAACGACCAACCACCTCTTCACTCAAAAGCGGATAGCGGTCAGCTAAAAGCTCGCGGATCTGACTACTGGCGTCGTGGATCATTTCTTCAGTCATCAGTGAACCTTCTGTCGACTGAGCAACTCGACGTGAATCGTGAGGAGGGAGATAGCCGCGGGTGTAACTCCGGGCACGCGCATCGCCTGTCCGATCGTCTGCGGGCGAACCCGGCCAAGCCGCTCAACCATCTCATGAGATAGCCCTGGCAACTTTGAGTATTCAAGAGTATGGGGTATCGCACGGTTAGAAGCCTTTGCCATTCGTGCCGCCAACGTCCCCTGCGCCACCATGTATCCCTCGTACTTAAGATCTGTGATGATCGTCATCAGCTCTTCCGGCCCAATTTCGCCTGACAATACCCGGTCACGAATTCCAACCGGGAGAAGCAGCCGGAGCTCTTCAGCGCCAAGCTCTGGCCGGCGCGCAAGCTGTGCAAGTGGCGCGGCTTCGCTGAGGGTAATCCCGGTTCGTAAAGAAAACTGCTCGTAACCATCGCTTCGCGGGGTTATCACTGTCCGCTGAAAACATTCACGCAATTCGGACTTGCGCGCCTCACGTGCAATATAGTCACGATAACGATCATCTTTCAGCAACCCAATCTCATAGCCAAGCGTGGAGAGACGCTCGTCGGCATTATCAATCCTGAGCCTTAGTCGCTGTTCGGCGCGTGAGGTGAACATTCGATACGGCTCGTCGACTCCCTGTGTCACCAGATCATCGATCAGAATACCCAGATAAGAGTCTTCACGGGGAAGAATGATCGGATCGAGCCGATGAACGTATCGCGTCGCATTGATACCGGCAACAATCCCCTGTGCACCCGCTTCTTCATAACCAGTTGTGCCGTTGAGTTGACCGGCATTGAAGAGTCCTCGAATCCGCTTTGTCTCCAGTGATGGCCAAAGCTCCGTCGGATCGATCATGTCATACTCGATCGCATAGCCCGGACGCAGCATGACCGCATTCTCAAGACCTGGAATCTGATGAACCAGTTCACGCTGAAGATCTGCCGGGAGACTGGTCGAGAAACCATTGAGATAGATCTCAGAGGTCTCATACCCCTCAGGCTCGAGAAAAAGCTGGTGCCGCTCCTTCTCCGGGAACTTGACGACCTTGTCCTCGATCGAAGGGCAGTAGCGGGGACCAATACCCTTGATCTGACCGGAATAGAGCGGTGAACGAGCAATATTCTCCCGGATCGTCCGGTGAACAAGGTCGGTCGTATATCCGATGTAGCAGGAGATCTGTGGCCGCGTGATCGCACGTGTCGCAAATGAGAAGGGAACCGGAACCTCATCACCAGGCTGCTCCTCGAACTGCCTCAGATCTATTGAGCGCTTATCGATCCTCGGCGGAGTCCCCGTCTTTAATCGTCCCATCCGAAAACCAAGCGCATGCAGGTTTTCAGCCAGTCTTATCGAAGGCAACTCCCCGGAGCGGCCGGCAGAGTATCGCTTCTCTCCAATATGGATCAGACCGTTCAGAAATGTTCCCGTAGTAACCACCACCGCCTCGCCCCGAAGCAGACGACCATCCATCAATTCGACACCAGAGACTCTTCCATCTTCAGTCAATATCTCAACCACCTCGCCCTGCCGAAGATGAAGATTTGGAATCGCCTCAAGCTCTCGTCGCATCCGGGTTCGATAGAGCGCGCGATCGGCCTGCGCACGGGGCGCCTGAACTGCTGGTCCCCGACTTCTATTCAACAGACGATACTGAATCCCAGTCTCATCAATAACTCTTCCCATCAATCCGCCAAGCGCATCCATCTCGCGAACGAGGTGCCCCTTTGCGATTCCACCGATCGCTGGATTGCACGACATCTGCGCAACCAGATCGAGATTGAAGGTAACGATCGCCGTTCGTGCCCCCATCTGAGCCGCGGCGTGGGCAGCTTCACATCCAGCATGGCCGGCGCCAATAACTATGACATCAAATTGTTCGTCGAAATATTGCATAAACTGTTTCCCGCAATCGAAGACTCCTCCTCAGATCGTTTCATAATCGATTAGCAACTATCGATTGGAGGGGCGAGGCTTCGAGATACAGATCAGGGAAATCCCTATTTTCCGATGCAGAAGGTAGTGAAAATCTGGTTAAGGATATCGCCGATAAGAGTTTCGCCAGTAATCAATCCGAGACTGCGCAACGCAAGATGAAGATTATCCAGCGCGACCTCTTCTGTAAATCCAGCGACAAGATCACTCCTTGCCCGCCGAAGATGATCGAGTGTATCGAGAATCGCCCGGTAATGGCGTTCACTGGTAATGATGGAACTCTCGTCAAGCTCTCCACCCCCATCGACAATGGTCTGGTAAATAGTCTCTCTCAACCGATCCAGACCAGTTCCAGCGAGTGCTGATAACTCGATGACAGGCCTCTCACCAGCAAGGCTCATAATTTTATCCCGCCTCAATATCGATCCAAGATCACATTTATTGACAACGAAAATATTGACCGGAATCTCTTCAAAAAGTGCCATCTCCTCGGCATCTACTTCCGATGCTGATTCAATGACCGCAATCAGCAGGTCAGCTTCAGCAATAGTCGACCTTGTTCGCGCGACACCAATCAACTCAATCGGATCCTCAGTTTCACGTATTCCAGCCGTGTCTACCAGGCTGACAGGCAAACCATTGATGGAGAGAGCCTCGCTGAGTGTGTCTCGAGTAGTTCCGGGGATGTGGGTGACGATAGCGCGATCCCGACCCAGTAAAGCATTGAAAACAGACGACTTACCAACATTAGGACGTCCAATCAGCGCCAACCTGACACCAGATTTTACGATTCGGCCAACTCGATGACTGCTCGCCATCCTCTCCAGTGAACCAATAATCTCATCGATTCGCCGAAGGAAAAGCGAGAGATTCAGCGGGTCGAGGTCGTCCTCGACAAACTCTACTGTCGACTCAAAATGAACAATCAGGTCGATCAGCGATTTCCTGAGTGGTTGAAGTTGGCCTGAAAGCTCCCCACGAACCTGACGTGCTGCCAGCCGGGCCTGAAAAGTCGTCTGCGAATTGATCAGATCGTTGATCGCCTCAGCCTGGGCAAGATCCAGCCGCTGGTTGAAAAAAGCGCGTCGTGTGAACTCACCGGGTTCAGCAAGATCGGCTCCAAGCTCTGTCAGCAGGTGAAGCACTTCTGCCAGCACTACCGGACTCCCGTGACACGAAATCTCGACCACATCCTCTCCCGTAAAGGAACGTGGACCCGGAAACCAGGTCACAAGCGCTTCATCGATTAGAAGTCCATTAACAGGATTGTAGATAGTTCTGAGGCTGGGCCTGCCGGGCTTCAATTCAGGAATTTCCGACGAATTAGCATCGGGAAGCCTGACCATTTCTCGGGCAAGGAGGTGTGAACGGGGGCCACTAAGTCGGATTACGCCGATACCGCCATGGCCATGCGGTGTGGCAATCGCCGCGATGGTTGTCTGATTCGTCTCTCCCATCTTGCAATTTCTGTCAGTACGATCGGAGAAGTCAACCCTGCCGGCGAGGTCGACAATTATCCCGGAAGAACCTTGACCCGACGGAGCTGGCCGTCCCCCTCACTCTCGGTGCAAATTCCTGGAATGTCGACAAGAGTGGTATGGATTATTCGACGATCCTGCGCATTCATCGGATCAAATGCGAACGGAACCTTCGAGGTCCGTACACGCTCGGCAGCCTTGATTGCCATCATCTCAAGCTCCTGTTTGCGTGCGTCGCGATATCCGCCGGCGTCAAAATCTATCTGCAACCCGGCCGCAACGGCGGAGGCAAAGGAACGGCGCGTCACATACTGCATCGCATCCAGCAGCTCAGCATTATGTCCAAGCAGCAGCCCCATATCGAGCCCAAGGAAATTGGCGGCAAGAGTCGCCGGCTCGGGTCGGGTGACAACCACCCTGAGATCCAGAGAAGACTTGTCAATCAGCTCTGAAATGAAGGTTTCGATGCTTGGGGTCAATTCCGAGAAATCCACGTCTGACATATCGTACCTCAAAGCTTGAATTACGGCTTAGCCTTTTTATTCTTTGACTTCGCAACGGCAGAATTTGACACTTCATTCGCGACAGCCGGGGGTGCCGGGGGTGCCGGGGGTGTAGGATTGAG
>JBEIMN010000210.1:0-5869 GCA_040378705.1 Acidobacteriota bacterium | reverse complement strand
CCGTCACGTCTCGATTTAGCGCTGGAGAAGGCCGCTGACCTGCGATATGGCGAGAATCCACATCAGAAGGCGGCACTCTACCGCCTGGCCGCCAGCGGTGAGTCCGGCATCGCGACGGCGGAGCAGCTTCAGGGGAAGGAGCTTTCGTACAACAACCTGCTCGACAGCGACGCCGCCTGGGAGCTGGTGCTCGAGATTCACCGCATGCACCTCGCAGAGTCACGCGCCGCCGGGGCGATCACGCCGCACGATCTGCCGGTCACCTGCGCGATCATCAAGCACACCAATCCGTGCGGTGTCGGAATCGCAGCCACCGCGGCAGAGGCCTTTCTGAACGGCAAGGCGACCGATCCGGTCTCGGCCTTCGGCGGCATCATCGCCTTCTCCGGAACGGTCGATGGCACGGCGGCACGCGAGATCGCAGAGATGTTTGCCGAGGTGATCATCGCCCCGGAGTTCAGCGCCGAGGCGCGAGAAGTTCTTGGTGTGAAGAAGAATCTGCGCGTTCTGCTGATGCCAATTGAGCCGAAGGCGGGCGAAGTGTTCGAGCTGCGACGGATCAGCGGCGGGGTTCTGGTTCAGGAGAAGGATCGCGAGCTGCTCGACGAGGAGAAGTTTGAGATTGTCAGCGAGCGGAAGCCGACGCAGGCGGAGATGCGTGGGCTGCGCCTTGGCTGGGCGATCTGCAAGCACGTCAAGTCGAACGCGATCGTCTACGCCGCAGAACATCAGCTGGTTGGTGTCGGCGCCGGGCAGATGTCACGTGTCGACTCGGTTCGGATCGGCGCAATGAAGGCACAGTTGCCACTCAGCGGGAGTGTCCTCGCCTCAGACGCCTTCTTCCCGTTTCGCGACGGGCTCGATGAGGCGGCCAGCCATGGCATTACGGCAGTGATTCAGCCCGGTGGCTCTGTGCGTGACAAGGAGGTCATTCAGGCAGCCAACGAACACGGCATCGCCATGGTCTTCACCGGCATGCGCCATTTCAAACATTGATAAGTATAGAATGCAGTTGTTCGATCGATAATCCTGACCCACCAGCGAGGCGCATCACCTATCCCCATACACCAAGTATAAAGCGCCTCACTGGTGGGTCCACCGGTTCCTGTTTTAATTTGGCAATTCGAGTGATTGAAAAGAGGCTGGCCGTTTGTGCGATCGAACTAGTCCGGAGTGCGGCGCGCCAGCCAGATATCAGCCGCTGTTTATCCCCATCTACAGGGTTCAACCAGCGCCGTCTCTATTAAAATGATTGAGCGGAGTTAGCGGCCGGGAGAAGGTCGATAATTCTGCAAACCGTTTGAGTTGTACTGGGGCTTATCGTAAGATCACGATGTATTGATTTAGTTTCGCCTGTAGTTTACAGCCTTTAAAACAGGTCGTGGGAGGCTGGTTCGCCGATTATGTCAGCATAACTGTCGGGTATCCAGCTCAGCAAAGTGTTCGCAGTTCGTCGGCGGACAGTTCAACTGGTGGTTTCGTTCTGAGATCGCCACAAGTCAAGTTGTAACCTCAATTTTAAGTTCACCAGAAGCGGCTTCAGCAGTCAGGGTTGTCGTGTTTACCGTGAATTCATTGGTCGATCATTAGTGATGATTTGCCTGTCATCGAACTTGCCCATAGGAGAGAGTCGAATGAGAGAGTGCGTTTCGAATTATGGTCGTAAGGCAACCCAATTGCTGTTTGGGTTGTTTTTGTTGTTATTATCAGGGACGGTCTTCGCCCAGGTGACCACCGCCGACCTGGTTGGGACGGTGCGGGACAACAGCGGCGCGGTGGTCCGTAACGTCAAAGTAACGCTGACCAATGTCGCCACCAACGTTGGACGAAATATCGTGACCGACGATTCCGGCAACTATGTCTTCACTGCCCTGCAACCAGGAATTTATAAGTTGACTGCTGAGGCCGACGGCTTCCGGCGAGTCGAGCGAACAGGAGTTGAGTTGCAGGTCAATCAGCGGGCACAGATCGATATCGAGATGCAGGTTGGAGCTGTTGGGGAGACGGTGCAGATTACCGGTTCGGCGCCGCTGCTTGAAAGTCAGTCGTCGGTTCTTGGCAGCGTGATTCAGGAGCAGCAGGTGCAGGATCTGCCGCTGAATGGACGTAACTTTGTCCAGCTGGCGGTGCTCAGTCCGGGGGTGAGCGGAGCTGGTCAGGGTATGCGCGGCACGATCATGAGCGGCAGTCGGCCGGATGACCTGCGTCCCGGGACGGAACTTTTCGTCAACGGCAACCGGGAGAGCTCGAACAACTATCTCTACGATGGCATCGACAACAACGACCGGCTGACACTCGCGATCATCGTCCGGCCGGCGGTCGAGGCGATCAAAGAGTTCAAAATCCAGACCAACCTCTTTTCGGCCGAGCAGGGGCGAAACCCAGGTGGGCAAGTCAACGTGGTGACCAAGTCAGGCAGCAATGATCTGCACGGCACTGTTTACGAATTTTTGCGCAATCGGGCACTCGATGCCAACAACTTCTTCTCCAATCGTGCCCGCACGGCCAAGCCACAGTTTCAGCAGAACCAGTTTGGCGGGGCGGTTGGTGGACGACTTCTCCGCGATAAAACCTTCTTCTTTGGCGATTATGACGGCTTCCGCCAGAACCTCGGGAGGCTGTTTGTCAACACGGTTCCGACCCTGAAGATGCGCCAGGGCGACTTCAGCGAGATCGCCGGGGGGATCTTCGATCCGGCAACGACGGTGCAGAACGGGACAACCTACACGCGCCAGCAGTTTGCAAACAATATCATTCCGCGCGAACGCTGGGATCCGGTTATGGCCAAGCTGATCAATGCCTATCCGCTGCCAACGACAGCCGGGCTGGCGAACAACCTGGTCACGACTCCGGTGCGCAAGCAGAACTGGGACCAGTTTGATGTGCGGATCGACCACAACCACAGCGAGCGGAACACCTTCTTTGGCCGTTATTCGTAGTCGAAGACCGCGACAACCAATCCTTATACCTTTCCGGCGGTCGAGCTAGCCGGGGTCGGCAAGTCCGTCGGGATTGGCAACGAGGACAGCTTTGCCGGGACTTCAGCGCTGACCGCACAGCATCTGGTTCTGAACTGGGTTCACGTCATTTCGCCGCGACTGATGCTCGATATTCGGTCAGGCTACGCGAGATTCAACCTCGACTTCATCCAGGCCGATGTCAATCCAGGTGACAAGCTGGCCAATAAGCTCGGAGTGCCAAATGCGAACCAGCAGGATTTGCAGGACGCCTTGCCGATCATCAGTCCGGCAGGCTATACCGGAGTCGGTCACAGCCGGTCGCTGCCAATCCTGCGCCGGCAGAATATCTTCCAGTACGTTGCCAATCTGACCTTCACGGGCAGCGCGCATTCGATCAAGACCGGGTTTGATGTCCGGCGTCGTCATCTGACTGAGTACCAGACCAATCGCGGAAACGGGCGCTTCAACTTTGCGCCAAACATCACCAACAACCCGGCCAACAATTCGGGTGGTCACGTGATGGCCTCGTTTCTCCTTGGTGCGCCAAGCCTGATCGAACAGGACTACCTGCTCGCCTGGGTTGGAATTCGTGGTACGGAGTACAGCACCTATATCGCGGACGACTGGCGCGCAACCCGGAAGCTGACATTGAATCTGGGCATGCGCTATGAACTTGATACCCCCTACAATGAGGTCGCCAACCGATGGGCAAATTTTGACCCGAAGACGGCGACCGTCCTGATCGCAGGGCGGAACGGGGTTGGAAAATCGGCCGGGGTGAACACCTTCAAGAAGGGTCTGGCGCCGCGATTCGGATTTGCCTATCAGGTGGCGGATAAGACTGTGATTCGTGGTGGGGCGGGCATGTTCTGGAACACGGCTGGTCATGGCGGGAACACCCTGCGGCTGATGAGACACGTTCCCTTCGGTCCCATCTACAGCTTTTCACCGGGCAACTTCTTTGTGACACGGCGGGTGAGTGATGGATTCCCGACGCTGCCGGCATTGAATCTGGCCAGCGCTGACAATCCAGCTGGAAGCGTCGTCGGTGTCGATCCGAACTATCAGCCTGGGTATGCGATGCAGTACAACCTGACGGTCGAGCAGGAGTTGCCGTCGTCGATTCTGCTCAAGGCCTCGTATGTGGGCAACCTCGGTCGCCACCTCGATACGAGTTACAATCTTAACCAGGCAATCCCGGGAGCGGGTGCAGTCAACAATCGGCGTCCGTTCTTTGGTGTACGTCCGACGCTGGCCGATGTGACGTGGGCGGTCTCCGATGGTCTGGCCGCCTATCATGCCTTCCAGTTCAGTGCCGAGAAACGGCTGACTCATGGATTGAGTGGCCTGCTCGCCTATACCTGGGGACATTCGATCGATACGGTCGGGCAGAACTTTGGTGGTGGAGCTGATGGACCATTGCCGCAGAATCCACTCAATCGATGGGCCGACCGTGGCAATTCACCGTTCGACATCCGTCATCGGTTGACGGTCGGCTGGAACTATCAGCTGCCATTCGGCAAGGGCCGGCGCTGGCTGAGTGGTGGTGGGGTAGTCGATGCCGTGCTGGGCGGCTGGCAGATGAACGGGATCAATATCTTCCAGACAGGGCTGCCATTCACTCCGACGGCGAACACTTCGACACTCAATACCGGAACGGGCAGCCGACCGGATCGAGTTGGGAGTGGGACGATAGACAATCCGACCGTCGACCGCTGGTTTGATACCGCGGCGTTCAGGACACCGGGGCAGTTTATGTATGGCAATTCGGGGCGTAACATCCTGTATGGCCCAGGACGTGTCAACATGGACTTCTCGGTCTTCAAGGAGTTTGTGATCGTGGAGGGGTTAAAGCTCCAGTTTCGAACGGAGTTCTTCAATGTCTTCAATCACACACAGTTCGATCTTCCGAACGCCGCGATTGGGGCGGGAAATGCCGGAACGATTACGAGCATTGTCGGAACGCCACGCCAGATCCAGTTTGGATTGAAACTGGTCTTCTAGTGATTGCTCTGCGGCACTGACAGTTAGTGGGCAACAGTGGCAGCAGCTGAGCCGATGCGCCAAACGCGGTTTTCGACCGGTCACCCTGGAGCGAAGATCTCGTTTGACGCATCGGCTCAGTTATATGTCACCAGCGCCCTCTGGGCGAAGTGTCTTCCTTTTCGTAAGTGGCGACAGAATGGGAGACCGCTATTTTGTGATAATCGAGCGGCGCGAAGGTGGGCCGATGTGAATATGAGCCCCGGTGGCCGAGCCTGTGATGGCGGCACGAATGGCGATGAAGGAGATTCCCTGGCTCTGCAGGTAGAGGATGAGCTCCTGGCCTTCGGGTGAATCGGGATGGACGGCGACGTCGAGTGCATCGCGATGATCGAATCCAAGGCGCTGATGGGTTTCAGTCTGTCCAAAGGCGCTGATCGGAAGCGGCTTGCCGAATTTGAGCCGATAGAAGGCGTCGAGTTTTGTCGAATCGGCCATCGACCAGCGAGCAGCACCGACAAAGCGGAGGAGAGGACCGTTAAAACTATAACTTCCAGCCGGTACTGGCGGCAATGAGGCGAGCTGTTCGGAGGCGTGAACCTCGGCGACAAGCTGGTCGATCGATTCGAGCTGGCGTGCCGTTTCGGTCTGGTGGGAGAGTACCTCTTTCAGTTCGGCCTCGCTGGTCTCGACCTGGCGGCGTGGGATCAGTCCGAGTTCGAGAAGTCTGAGATTACGATCGTGATTGGCGCGTGCGCGGCTCGCGTCCTGTGTCTGAAGGACGAGGAGTCGTTCGAGGCTCTGCCGGTAGGTTTGGGAAGCGGCGAGCAGGCGGCTGCGGGACTCTTCGATGGCATCACTCAGTTGGCCTGTCTGACCGGCAGCGGGCGACGGAGCGGTCTGCCGCGGTGACTGTGAGAAAGCGG